>JAWLGL010000252.1:0-2805 GCA_041685035.1 Clostridia bacterium | reverse complement strand
CTATGCGCTAGCCCGCTTCTTCACCATATGCAGGTGTATTGACCAAGGACATACGGTAACCGGAGATATCCTTATTGAAAGTATTAGAGCTTTGGAACACTCTCTTGGGCATCTGAACGGTTATTATGAGGACCTTTTGGATTTGTTTAATAATGAAAGCCTTATTAGCCTTCCTTATATCCTTTCTTTTATAAACCTGTCAAAGAACTATGAGGTTAATACTTTACCCAATCTCTTTCTTAGGGATAATGCTGACATGTCATACTAACTCTACAGAATACAAAAAAGCTCTCCACTGAAATGGAGAGCCTTCTGCTTTTATCTCTTTGAGAACTGTGGAGCTCTTCTTGCCTTCTTAAGACCGTATTTCTTTCTTTCCTTCATCCTCGGGTCACGTGTAAGGAATCCAGCTTTCTTCAATACCGGCTTCAAGTCTTCACTTACCTTTAACAGAGCGCGGGCAATTCCATGCCTTATAGCACCAGCCTGACCAGTGAATCCTCCACCCGTAACCTTTGCAATAACATCATATTTGCTGAGCGTATTTGTAAGAACCATTGGCTGCTTCACAATAACCTTGAGTGTTTCAAGTCCGAAAAATGTATCAAGGTCCCTGTCATTTATTTTAATATTTCCGGCCCCAGGTACAAGTCTAACTCTGGCAATAGATTTCTTCCTTCTACCTGTTCCGTAATACTGTACTGCTTTAGCCATTATAATACTCCTCCCCTATAATATAACCCATTAAAATTTTAACTCAAGCACTTCAGGCTTCTGAGCTTGATGGTCATGTTCGCTTCCTTTATAGATTTTCAGTTTCTTTATCATAGCACGTCCCAGGCGCGTCTTAGGAAGCATACCTTCCACGGCCATACGGACTGCCCTTTCCGGAAATTTTTTCATAAGATCCTTGTAAGCCATTTCCTTCATCCCACCGATATACTGTGAGTGACGTCTGTACATCTTCTGTTCCATCTTTTTGCCGGTCAGAACAACTTTCTCTGAATTCAGTACAATAACATGGTCGCCGGTATCGACATGAGGTGTATATGTCGGTTTATGCTTGCCGCGAAGTATCTTGGCTATTTCGCTTGCAAGCCTCCCCAGGGGTTTACCCTCGGCGTCAACCACGAACCACTTTCTTTCTATATTGCCGGCATTAGCCATAAAACTTTTCATAAAACAACAAACCCTCCTAATCTTGTATGAATAAAAATAGTATTGTTACCGGAATAAAAAAGCACATTCAAGTGTTCTTAATAATTTTAGTACATAAGCTAAACTGTGTCAATAGGATTTTGCTGAAATTTTAATTTATCGTCTTATATCTTAAAATTATGTCCATATCATAACGAATACTCGCTGATAATAGGTTGCGATTTCAATTTTTCAAGGATGTTCTTCATATCATATATAGAATCAAGAATATACTCCCTGCCGCCAAAAAGGACATTTGGTTCAATAATTAAAGGGGCCGAAGGGTTAATGAAATTCAGTGATTCAACTAGGCTATAGGTTGTATAGGCCCATCCGTCATTAACCGACTGGGAGGAATGCGGAGCAACATGATGATATTTCCAGTAGTGGTCCTTATCCTTGGTATTCCAGATATGAAATGCAGAAGCCTGAGTTCCAAGGCTCTGCAGTGCATGGTCAATATTAAGGTTATTGTTAATGCATGAGAAATAAAGGTGGCCGGTATCGACCAGAAGCCCGAGATTGTCGGAGCCGGAAACCAGAGATGTCCATTCATCCGGATGAACGAGGTTTTTATTCAGGCCGAAATACTCAAGAAGGATTTGCACATTGTATTTAGATGCCAGGGATTCTATCCTTGATGCAGAGTTGGCTGCTATGTCACTAAATAAATCCAGCTTATCATCAGGAAGCTGAGGTAGAATGCCGCTGAAGTGTGTAATAACGTACTCTGCGTCAAGTTCAGCGACAAACTCAAGATTTTCCTCAAGAAGTCTGAATGAGAGTTCCCTTTTTTTCGGGTCAGTATCGCAGAAATATACGTCCCACTGACCGCAACTGTACCAGGAAGGTAGAAATACGGGAAGATGTACACTATACTTCATAGAGTTCCTGCGTGCTTTTTCGGTATCCTCCAGAGCCTTTTGCCTGCTTTGGGTTACTATCTCAACCCTGTCCAGTCCCAATTGGTGTGCTTCATCTACATCAATGAAAAATGTATTGATACCTAGTTCCATTTTTTACTCCTTTTATTAAGTGTTTGAAAGCATAGAAAGAGCAACTATATATTTCAGTCTGCGCTGGTAGATATAATATTCAAAGAGAGTCGGTATTGATATTGCCTTATTTACTAATTCTATACCTTTAGCTTAGAAAATTCAATTATGGATTTGACTTATGCAGAGGGAGGAAGTTCCTTGAGCGGAGCGAATGGCCGCGTCCCCTACCTAATACTTTTACTGTTTATATAGATTGAAATGCAAAATTTTTATTGACCTAGCTGAAAAGGCATGCTATATTATATGTTAGACATCAAGCAGAAGTTATCCGCTTCTCACCTCAACAGTTTTCTGGAAGAGGTTAATACCGGCCGATTGGCTGAGATGAATTCAGTTGTCAGGTGCCGGATTAGCGAATTGAAGTGGATAGGCTTGTGTGTCTGTTCGCTTTTTATTTTAATATCAATATAAGAGGGGTGTGTGTATATCAGAGGAGAATTATTAATTAATGAGGAAATCAGAGATAGGGAAGTCCGCGTGATTGATGCCGACGGGGAAATGTTGGGAGTTATGCCTTCCAAGGAAGCGCTGAAAATTGCGTATGAAAAAA
>JAWLGL010000251.1:0-2809 GCA_041685035.1 Clostridia bacterium | reverse complement strand
CAATACTTTTCATAACATTTGTCTCCCTTCTAGAAACTTGTTTACCTTTATTAATACTTATATATCAGATTAACCATTCTGTCATTGACCTCAGTTGTTTAAAAGTATGTTCAACCGCCTTCGCTAAAGGACAGGAGAGGTATAAATTTGCTCAACAGCATCAATAACCCATACTGCTATTTGTGCTCCCATAAAGAGCAGTAACGCTCCTAATAAGTATGTGCCAAGCTTTTCCTTCAGGGCTGCCTTCTCACGGGGCCCGGATATAAACCAAAGTATACCGTATATTGCTAGAACCACCAGTGCTGCTATACTTCCTATTATCTTCAAGTACCTCAACCCGGTTCCCGCAATCTCATAGATTTCACTGTCCAGGTCAGTCGAACCGGCTGTCACTCCTAAATCCTCGTCCGATAAATCACCCTGTTCATCGCCGAGCTTTGCCATTGAAACATTAAGAGGCAGTGCTGTGATAAAAAAGATTATTACCAGTAATAAAGCCAGTATTCTTTTAGTATTCTTCACTCAACCCAGCCCCTCTCAGAAAACAGTTATGGCGTCATTTAAGAACAGTTACTACCGCATCGGCCAGCCATCCCAGAAGCGTTGCAGCTGCAAAGACGAATGCCGCACCTATAACGTATGCCCACATTTTTTCCTTGAGTATAGCCTTTTGTTGAGGGCTTGCAATAAACCATTGTATTCCGTATACAGCCAGTATTACTACCGCTATTATCATTCCCGCCACCTTGGCATATCTGAGGATTATTCCTCCGATTTTGTTTATTCCATCTACAGCACCCGGTGGAAGCTCTTGGTTTTGCCCAAGTATATCATCAGGCGGTACATCACAGACAACCGGACCCATACTTGTCAGTGTATCGGGAAACGGAGTAGCAGCAAACGAGCCGATACTGAAAAAGGCTGTGAATACGAATGACAGTAGAAAAAATAATACCATACTTCTTGATAATGTTTTAATACTCATATGTATAATAAACCCCCTTTAAATAATATAGAATACTGGAAAGAAACTCTTTATTCTGTATTTCTTTAGGCTCTTCCTCCTTTTCCTTAATTTTCTGTATTCAATTTAATTTTACAACAAATTTTGCTTAAAAACAAGGTTTTCAGCAATGTCAGTATCACCAAAAATTATACTTCTGTTTTGTGCAACTTGCACAAATGCAGACCACTCAAATACCCTCTTCCTCAATTCGTAATTTAAAACCATTTGTCATTCCGAGGAGCTTTAGCGACGTGGGAATCTCAGACCTATTAAAATTACTAAGTAGCTAATCTTATAGATTTAGATATTCCTTTTCCGTCCGAGATTGCCACGCTGCCCACCACGCTATGCTCGTGGTTTCGGCTCACCGCAATGACAAATTACGAATTGAAGTACCCTCTTCCTCGTCTTGACACAGCCTTCAGTATGATTTATAATGATTTAGTCATTATAGGGGAGTGGCGCAATGGTAGCGTAGCGGTCTCCAAAACCGTTGGCTGCAGGTTCGAATCCTGTCTCCCCTGCCATATTTTGCCGGGTTGTATTCCACAAGTGTACAGCCTTTTTTTTATGTTTGTATTAAGCCGGAGTTAAATTTCAAATAGATTTTCTTGCCTGGAATATTTCTGATTTGCGTCAGCTCGTTCGGCTGATTGATATGTAATTATGACACCATACGACTGTACACAGTTAAGCTGTATCATTTACTTCTTACATGACTGAAAATAACCGTTTACAATCTTTCTGGTATCCATAATGGTCACAAAAGCACAGGGGTCAATCTTTTTTATAAGCCGGTTCAACTTCTTTAACTGCTTTCTATGAATCTGGATTATCAATAGTGTCTTCAGCCCCTGTTTACCCTTGCACTCAATGGCAGATACTCCGAAGCCTGACTCCCTTATCATGTTTGTAACTTCGTCATCGCACCTGTTCAGGATTACCTGGACTGAGATATCACCCAGGCCTATCATTTCTTCGAATATACTTCCTATATAGTTTCCGGTTGCAAATCCTGCGGCATAAGCAATCATGTTGCCTATATTGTCAAGTTCAGTGAAAATCAGTCTGATTACAACCAGCCATATCATTGCCGTCACAAAGCCCAGCATGGCTCCTATCAGACGTTTGCCCTTGACTATAAGGATTATTCTCACCGTATCAAGCGACATGTCCAATATTCTTGCAAAGAAAATGAAAAGATAGCCGAGAATCATACCGGTAGTCATATTGTTTCACCCTAATATAATAATAAAATCTGGAATAAAGTGATTATAAGAATTTCCAACCTGATAGTATTAGTATATAACATTCGGTCATGTTCTGTCTACCTCTAGAGTTTTTTGTTATGTTTTGCAAATAATGTATGGTCTTGACTCGTATTGCGTTCTGTGATAAATTAGTGATAATAGTATCTTTTAATATTTTTTGGGACTGGCTTATTTGCCAACCGGGACGTAAAAAGGAGGAGTGTATTATGGAAATTTTCATCACCATTGTTTTCATGATTTATAAAGTAGCTTACAGAACGCTTGCAGACACATTTATGTATTTTGTACCACCATTTATTAATGAGTATCTGCTTCTCTTTCTTATAGGAATATTTATCGGTCTCATTTGGGCATGCATTTGCATTTTCAGAAGGGAAGACGAAGCGGACGTTTATGACTTTGGTGAACCTTTACCAAAGAAACCTCCACATCCATCCGGTGATAATTAATCGCCGGCTTTTTTTTGAATTTCATTGCCATAACAATATATTGAAGGTAGAATGTGTAACATACTTTATTCACCATTTTC
>JAWLGL010000250.1:0-2825 GCA_041685035.1 Clostridia bacterium | reverse complement strand
TGAACTTGAAATACCTACGCTGGATGGAAAAGTAAGGTATGAAATTCCAGAAGGCACGCAGACAGGAACTGTTTTCAGGCTTAAAAACAAGGGGATCCAGAGTCTGAGGGGACATGGGCGTGGAGACCAGTATGTTAAGATTAATATTGAGGTTCCCAAATCACTTAGCGACAAGCAGAAGGAACTTTTGAGAGAATTTGCTGAGTTGACCGGGGAAGAAGCGCATGATATGAGGCGGAGCTTTTTCGAGAAGATGAAGGATGCATTGGGGATGTAACTTGTTTACAGGGGAAATAAATTAGCCGCTCATAAGTGCTGCGAAATCAGGATTTCTCCATAAACTTATTCGCCGGTTAATTCTTTTACCTTAGCTAGGGGAAATAAATTAACCGCTCATAAGTGCTGCGAAATCAAGATAAACTAGATGCTTGTCATACTAAATTTCAGACCGGAATTAATTCGCCATCGTGGCTCAATAATTCCTAGAATTGACGTCCTGTCAATTCTTTCTGAAATTTAGCATAACCTCGCATAGTTTATCTAAGTTTTCTCCACAAACTTATTCGCCAGTAAATTCATTTCCCCCTACCTTAACACAAAGAACGGAGGAAAATACTTGGACTGGATTGAGGTAACAGTAAAAACAACCGGGGAAGCTGTAGAAGCAGTAGCTGACATATTACTGAGTTTCGGAGCAGGTGGTGTAGCAATTGACGACCCTGGAGATATTATTTTAAAGGATAACCGGTTGGCTGTTTGGGACTACATAGACCAGTCACTTCTAAAAGAGGATTGTTCAGTATATGTTAAGGCATATTTCCCGGAAGACCGGAAAGCAGATACGATTGTCGACCAGATAAAAAGCTCAGTCCACAATCTCAAACAGTACGTGGATACAGGCGAAGGGGCAATAACGCTTAAGAAGGTAAATGACAGGGATTGGGAGAACGAATGGAAGAATTACTATAAGCCGATGAGGATAGGAAAAAATATCTTAATAAAGCCAACATGGGAGAAAACAGAGGTTGGCAAGGATGACGTATTGATTGAACTTGACCCTGGAATGGCTTTCGGGACAGGTACACATGAATCTACCAGGATGTGTATAGAGCTTATGGAAAACTACCTGAAACCTGGACAAGAGCTTCTGGATATCGGGTGCGGGTCAGGTATACTGTCAATTACAGCAGCTAAGCTGGGATGCATGAAGGTGTTGGGTATCGACATAGACCCTGTTGCAGTCAAAGTATCCCATGAGAATATAGGAATAAATAAAGTAGAAGGAATAGTGAACGTGCGTGAAGCAGTTCTGGATGACCTGGAATGTAAAGAGTTTGATATGGTAGTGGCAAACATAGTTGCTGATGTGATAATAGATATTTCTGGTAGGGTCAGGCAGTTTCTAACAAAGGATGGCATATATATCGTATCGGGTATAATCAGAGATAGAGCTGAAGAAGTAAGAGAAAACCTGACTAATTGCGGCTTCAGGATGGTTGAGGAGAAATCCTCAGGGGAATGGGTTGCAATGGCACTGCAGTAAGGGGAATAGAAAGAATGAGAAGATTTTTTGTAGGTGACGACAGCATAACAGGGAGAATCGTTCTTATATCCGGTGCAGACTACAATCATATAAAAAATGTATTGAGGTTGAAACCTGGTGATAATATAATAGTTAGTAATGGAAAAACTGGTGAATATGAGGCTGAGATACAATGGATTCATAAAAACTCTATTGAAGCCCGGATTATCCAGTCTTATTCGAGACAGAGCGAGCCTCAAGTAGAAGTTACATTGTTTCAGGGTATACCAAAAGGCGATAAAATGGATATGATAATCCAAAAGGCAGTAGAGATAGGGGTTAGTAGAGTTGTACCGGTGCTTACTGAACGGGTGGTTGTGAGGCTTGATTCTGAGGGGAGCCGAAAAAAGACTGCCAGATGGTTGAAAATATCAGAACAGGCAGCCAAACAAAGCTGTAGAAATATTGTTCCTGAGGTAACAATGCCAATTAGTTTTAATGACTGTTTGGATAAGCTCAGGGGTTACAAATTGGCAGTGATGCTGTATGAAGGTGAAGAGAAAACAACATTGAGGCAGGTTCTTGAGAATATGGAAGATATGCCTGATACTGTGGCAATATTTGTCGGCCCTGAAGGAGGCTTCTCCTCAACCGAGGTTGATATGGCTGCGGATATAAAGAAGGTTACTATTGGACCAAGGATTCTCAGAACTGAAACTGCAGGCCTGGTTTCAGCCGCAATAGTTCTATACCACACCGGTAATCTGGGGTGATTATTACTACTGGTATATTGTTAGGTGAGTTTAAAAAGACAGGGAGGAAGGAACTGGATGAAAAGAGCAGAGAAGGATAAACTTGTACTTGCAACCATTATAGATTCGTTAGTGGCAATAGGATTTGCAATATTGTTGTATGTTGTTGTAAGAGGATATAATACCATACCCATACAGCCTACCGACAACTTTGTTCTAGCTGCAGGGCCGATTTTAATTTTGCTTGGACTGGCTTTTCTGGTACTGTCAAAATTCCACAAGAGCTTTCTAAACAATAAGCACGCATTGGGATTAATATTTATTGGAGCGTCTGTACTGCTGTTGAGGTATGGCTTCCTGCAGTCACCTGTTGCATTCGGATTCTACCTGTATTATTCTCTGCTTGCCTTGACATTCCTGTTCATTATTGGGATAATAGCTTATACTTTTATCAGGATTAGGAAAGGTTAGCGTCGTTTTATTTAAATTTACCAGCGTTTATTCGATAATATTTTTAAATAAGGCGTTAAACCGTATAGTAAATGGAGCAT
>JAWLGL010000249.1:0-2837 GCA_041685035.1 Clostridia bacterium | reverse complement strand
GAAATAGACGGCAAGGGTATAGAACCTGACTATGTTTATAGTTTTTCAGAAGGAGAAGAATATATGAAAATATTATTCAATGAATTATTTGCATTACCTAAGGCCATACAACTTCACGTGGAGTCATAGCGAGCCATTGAGCAAGTAATACATCAGCAAAATAACAGTGGAAAGAATATTGGCAGCTTTTGTTTTTTATAATATTTGCCGGAAAAATCGTTTGAACTGCAGACAATAATATGGCAAAATGCACTTAAGGACTGTAATTTCTTCATCTTAATGCCAGCCAGTTCAGGAAGATGAACGATTACGAAATCGTTAAAACGCTTTAAATGTGTATCATGACTAAGCGACCTGACAGAGTAAGAAAATATCAGATTGAGTGTGAGCATGTCTGTAAAAAGTGGAGGAATACTATGATATTTGTATGTTACCCGAAATGAACTACCTGCCAGAAGGCTAAGAAGTTGCTGGAAGCAAACTGCGTTTCATTTGAAGAAAGGAATATAAAAGTAGACAATCCTGCAATGGAAGAATTGAAGAATTGGCATAAGAAGAGCGGCCAACCGCTGAAAAAGTTTTTCAATACAAGCGGACAGCTTTATAAGAAATTGGAACTCAAGGATAAGATACCGAACATGAGCGAAGATGAGCAGTATAGACTGCTGGCATCAGACGGCATGCTTGTGAAGCGGCCTATTCTTATCGGTGATAGTTTTGTCCTGGTAGGATTTAAGGAAGCTGAATGGAAAGCTGTACTTGGTGTTGAACAGCTGATCTTTCGTGATAGATGAGGAAACTTATATATTAAAAAAAGTTTTTGCAGAGTGACAGGCTGGAAATATATCATGCGAGGAGAGATAAAATGATGAGAAAAGCAATAACATGCTCCATTGTCCTCTATGTTATATTGATATTAATGATTTTGCCGACGTCAGTGGAAGCCGCCGATGATATTAAGGACGTATCCACAGTGGAAGAGTTGCGTGCTGCGCTGGAAGACAATGCGGGTGCTCATGTGAGGCTAATGAAGGATATAACTTTTACCAGAGCAAACGCAGCCGACAAGGATATAGGTGTTTATCTTGGTGAAGGCTGTTATACCATTGACTTGAACGGTTATACAATAAAATACCATTATATGACAGGGGGAGAGTTTACCGATCAGGGATCACCGCTGGGCAACCGTAATGGCAGGCTGCTCATTATAAACGGGCCCGGTTCCATTATCGGAGGCACTCATGGCTTAGAGCATCATAGCCAATTCGGTACTTTAATCATTAATGGCGGAACTATCAGGGGCATCATGGGAAATGGTATCATTGGCGGTGGAATCTTGTATATCAATGGTGGCACTATAACCGGTAATTTCGGCGGAATTGAATATGACCGTGCTATTATTGTACTGAACGGCGGCGAAGTAAAAAGCGTAGTTTATAAAACCTGGGACAAAAAAAAGGAGAAAAATAACGGCGTGATCCGTAACGGGGTGTTTACAGGACAAGCTGTTCTTGAAAAAATTGTTCTGGATGTTCCCAATCTTACCATAAGTGAAGGTTCATCCATCAAAGTGATACGAGACGGCGGATTTATTGTCAGGGATAACTTTGTCAACAAAGGCATATATACATATGAATCCGGTCTGAAAAGCATAGGAGGGGAGGCAACCGTACAGAGAAATCAACAGGATTATACACCGATAAGCATATTATTTGATGTAACTTTTAACAGCCTTGACATACAGAGAGACGCTGCTCTGTACATTGAAAACGGCGCAACTGTTACTGTGACCGGTAACTTTACATCTGATTGGAGAAGCAGCATAGAGGCAGAAAACGGATCTCTTCAGCTCTTGGGTAACATAGACCACAAGGGCCGATCTGTGGGCGTGCCTGTTCTTGCTGCACTGGAAGAAGGCGGCATAAGTCCGCTACCGGAAGAACGGGATTTTATTAATGAAACACAGGCAGTTTATAGGCTTTGGGAGTTAGGACTGTTCCAGGGCGTGGGAACCTATCCTGACGGAGGCATCAACTTTGACCTCGCTCGCAAACCCTCGCGTATTGAGGCTCTGGTAATGCTGATACGTCTGTTGGGTAAGGAAAACGAAGCAAAAAACAGTGACTGGATACACCCCTTTACCGATGTGCCTGAATGGGCGGATAAATACGTTGGCTATGCTTATGAAAAGGGGTTGACAAAAGGCAGTTCCGGATCCGAATTTGGAACAGGCACAGCCTCCGTGCAGATGTATCTGACCTTTGTTCTTCGTGCCCTTGGCTACTCTGATGCACCCGGTGGAGATTTCACATGGGATGCACCTGAGAGGTTTGCACAAGGTATTCGCGTCTTGCCAGAGGGTGTTTACATGGAAGATTTCTGCCGTGCTGACATGGTGCTTATTTCGGAAGCCGCTCTCTCAGTAAAACTCAAGGACAGCAGAGATACCTTGCTTGACAGGCTAATCGAAGATGGAGCAGTCATGAGGCCGTAAAACCTACCTAAATACTGGGTTTAACGGGTCTCTCACCCAAAAGGGTGAGGGGCCTTTTTTGTGTAATTCATCCTTCCGAACGATGCTTTTTGAGACATCCTTCCCTAAAATGAATACTGGAGGAGGTATGGTGCAAATGAAATTAATTCGCAAACGGCGCAATGAATATGCCTTATTGTTCGTATCCAGTATTTTTTTGGCGGTGTGGCTCGGCATGGCATTTATGTTAGAAGCGGTTTTCGCCCTTGGAGCGATCAGCCTTATCTCTCTCCTGTTATTGGTGAAACAGAACCGTCTGCTCAATGACGCAACGCTCATTTGGGATAATCGCATCCTTACGGCG
>JAWLGL010000026.1:0-15692 GCA_041685035.1 Clostridia bacterium | reverse complement strand
AAATAAAGGATATGCTGATAAAGCTTACTGAAAACGGTTTGACAGATGAAACAGAACAGCTAGCCGATATTGTCCTTGAAGAAAATAAAGGATTTCCAAAACCTGTTATTGTTGCACCTGAAAGGAATGTTATTTCAGATAAAAGTGAAACATTAAAAGAGGACAAGCAGGTAGATAAAGCCACCGTAAAAGATATTATGGAAATAAAGGAGCTTAAGGCTACAGTTAAGGCAGCTGCGGGGCGTGTAAAACAAGCAGGCAATAATAACTTGAGTGAGGAGCGCAAGAAGGAAATTGAGAGAATGTATGATGCCTCACTTGACAATTTTGGGGATTAAAAAATATTTCAAAAGGGAGGTTAAAAGACTATGCGTATTGCAGTAGACATAGGTTTTGGCTTTGTGAAGGTTCTGAATGAATTTGGAGTAAAAGAGAGTTTTCCAAGCGTATTGGCAAAGCGTTATGATTCAGCTTTAAAGGGTATTATAGGGGGCGCAAACGACGATTACTCCATTCTGTATTATGAAGACGGAGAAAACGGCAGCAGAATTAACGAAAGAAAAGTATATGTTGGTGATGCTGCAATGACCAACGGAGGGGAAAGGAACTGGGAGGACAAAGGCAAATTTAATATTGATGACGTAAAAATTTTTATAGCAACTGCTATTGGTCTTGTCAATCCGGGTAATGAAGAAGTAGACCTTTGTGTGGGTTTGCCTATGAGTTATTATGTTGAAATGAAAGATAGCCTTAAAGAAGCCTTAAACTTATTGAGAGCAAATGTCTCTATAGTAGGGTTGAAGCCGGTAAGGCAGGTTAAAATAAACAGCCTGTTTATGTTTCCACAGGGTGCAGGTGCCTATTATGCAGCAATTTATGATATTGAAGGACAAATCAAGGATTATGAGCTTGCCGGCACAAGTGTCGGTATAATTGACATAGGATACAGGACAGTTGATTATCTTGTAATGGGAAAAGGCCGTAAGGGAATTACCATGATAGAAGGATTATATGGATCTCTTGAGGAAGACGGAATGAACCTGGCTTTCCAGGACATACAAAAAGCATTGATAGATGACGGAAAGGTAAAGGAAGAGGTTGGTATAATTGAGGTTGAAAAGGCATTGCTTTGGTTTGGTGGAGTGCTTGAACACAAATCAGGAGATATAAATATTACAGAATATGAGCAAAAGGCGTATACAGAACGGGCCAATCAAATATCCTCAGCTATCAAGCTAAAATGGGGAAGCGAGGGTAACCACTTACGTAAGGTGTTTATAACCGGTGGTGGCGGTGAAGCGTTATTTCCGGTACTTAAGGATAAGTTTGAACAGGCAGAGCTGCAGGATAGTGCAAGCTATGCAAATTGTGTAGGTTATCTTGGAGTACAGGCCAGGAAAATGAAAAAGCAATAAAGGGGGCATCTTGATGCCGAAGGTGTTATATTCCAACAAGAGGATGGACAGTACAGTGGTAGCCAGAATTATACTTGTATCAGCTATTTTACTGCTAGATATAACCTTGCTGCCGTGGCTCCTTAAATTTCCCTTCTTCTTATTTGGGGATGATATAGTAAACGCACCTAATCTATGGATAGCTTACGGGCCGTTAAAAGCCTGGAAGGATATTATATCTATTAAAGCTTTCAGAAATCTGTTTCTATACTCACAGCTGCCGGTTGGAGCTTTGATTTTGGCTATAGCCTGGAACACTGACAGGCTACGTAAGAGGAACAGAATAAAAGACGGTATAGGAGGGCCGGACCCTTCCGGAGCAGGTCAGCATGGAACAAGCCGCTGGCAGAACAAACATGAAATGGACCAGACTTGTAACGTGTGGCATACCGACTTACCAATCAAGTCTGCAGGGACTATATACGGTATGGAGAAATCACGCAGTGGTGATGAAAAGGTGTGGTATAACAAGGAAGACTTGCATACACTCCTTGTTGCAGCTACCCGGTCAGGCAAGAGCAGGAAAATATTTCTGCCTACGATCTGGACATTAGCCCAGGCCGGGGAAAGCATGGTTATAGGAGATCCAAAAGGAGAGCTCTACATTGCAGGTAAGGAATGGCTTGAAAATAAAGGATATAAGGTAATTGCCCTTAATTTCAGAGAGCCAGCAAAGGGTAATCAATGGAATCTTTTAGAACTTGTTAACAGGGCGGTTGATGAAGGTAATATCCCGAGAGCTACAGAATTGGCCTGGGATATAGCAAATACTATAACAAATCAGAAGCCGGCAACATCATCTGAACCGATATGGACAAACGGCGAGGAAAGTACGATAGCAGCGCTTATACTTCTGACTTGCATTGACTCGGAATTTAAATTTCAAAGACATATGACAACAGCTTATTATTTACTAGCTGAATATGGACAGCCCCTTGATGATGAAAGCATACCACTTCTTGACTACATAAAGAAATTACCTGTCAGGCATCCTGCCAAATCAGCATTTGCAACAGCAAACATAGCACCTTACAAAACCAGGGCAAGCTTTTTTACAACAGCTCTTGCTGACCTTCGTTTATTCTCAGACCCTAATATTTCTGATATGACGGCAAGGTCAGATCACCAGCTTGACAGTGTGGGGATTGAAAAAACTGCTGTATTTCTTATAGTACCTGATGAAAAGGCAACAAGAAATGTACTTGCAACCCTGTATATAGACCAGCTATACCAGTCACTTGTTGACCTGGCCAATAGATCCGGAGGAAGAATTGCCAGGAGAGTAAATTTTCTATTAGATGAATTCGGTAATTTACCGCCGATACCTGAATTTGATAAAAAGCTTACAGTCGCAGGTGGACGTGGTATGCGTTTTACCCTTGCGGTTCAGGACATAGCACAGCTTAAAAAGCTCTATAAGGAAAACAGCCAGACAATAACCGGCAACTGTCACGTCTGGATATACCTTAAAACAAAGGATATTGAAACTTCAAAAATTATAAGTGAAATGACAGGCAAGTATACAGTAGCAACTGAAAATACAAGCTCTACAGTGCAATCAAAGGGACATTCTTCAACGGTAGGGGAAGGGTTAACCGGGAGGCCCTTGCTTACGGATGATGAAGTCAGACGCTGGGATATCGAAGAAAGCCTTGTATTTCCAATGTCATACTTTCCTGCCAGGTATCCACTTCCTGACCTCTCATTCTGGAGGGCCAATATTGAATACGGCTTTGTAGCTACCGGTAACATAGACGAAGATAAGGAGCTTAACAGGAGAATAGTTGAAGATAGATGGAATAGATTATATACAAGGCCTATAAATGAAATTTCAATATGGTTGCCTGAAATATTGGAGGAGGAACCGGTTAAGGAAGTAAAAAAGCAGCAGCTTAAAAAGGAAAGGACTGAAGAAGTAAATGTACCTGGGCAAAAGGAATTTAAAAAAGTAACCAGTGAAGTAGTAACGCTTATGGCAGAAAAGGACGATAATATAATTAATATTCCTGATGTTTCCATTATTGGCAAGGAAAATGAGGCTGAGAAGGTTGAAAAAGAAGCAAAACCCATCTCTCTGAGAGAGCTGAAGCTTGATAATATATTAAAGACAGCAGCAGCAGATTATAACAGCAAAACAGATGAGGAGGAAGATTTTATATGAAATTCAGTGGCAGTTTGTTGGGCAACAATGATATCGGCATAAAGATATTCAACAACTCCATAGTAAAAACAAAGAACCTTTTAAAAGATGTCTTTGGACTTGATTTTGACGGAGCAGACCCTAACATTAATAAAATAGATGAAGATAAAGAAAATTTCCGGTATGGAGTCGTTTTTACATTGAATGGCCGTGAAATAGCTGCGGAGTTTACATATGAAGCTGAGGATTTTAGTAACGACATAGTAACGGAAATGCTTTGCATCAGCGAATACACTACTGAGGATATTCTGCTTCCTGAGGCAAAAAGCGCAGGGGGAGAAGACAAAAAGCTTTTCTGGGAAAATGTAAAAGGCATACAGGACTATTTGGAAAATCGGTTTGAATTAAATTACACTCCTTTGGATCCGGAGGAAAAGGACAAAAATATTATATCTGCTGCTTCTGATGAAGAAAGACTTACCTGGGTAAGCATTTTCACCCAGGATCACCAGGAAGGAAGCTTTGAAGTAAAATATAATTTTGTTGCAGGTCATGAGCAGAAAGTTAAGCTTGTTCATCACAAACAGCACAAAATCTTTTTAGATTAACTATATCAAACAGGTTTAAGCATAGGCTTTTGACAACGATTTCCTTGATTAAACATGCGGATGGTATTTTTCATTAGCTGTTTTCAATCGCAGATTGTATAGGAAGGAGTGAGGATTTTTGTATGATATAAAGGCAATTAAAGCCATACCGGTTGCAGACATAGCAAGGAAGTACGGAATTGACCTTGAAAAAAAGCATGGCCGTTTATGGGGTAAATTAAGAAATGAAAAAACTGCTTCATTTTCAATCAATATTGCAAAAAACCTTTGGTATGACTTTGGTGCTGGCAAGGGTGGAAGCGTTATTGACCTGGTAATGGAGCTTGAGGGCGTCGACAGAACTGCAGCCATTAACAAGCTTGCAGAGGAATACGACCTTAAGAACGAGGTAAGCAAGGGCTGGCATCCCCTGACGGACAGTCAATACAGAGAGCTTGGACTTAAACCGGAAATTGCTACTTTAAATTATAATTATGATTTACAGATACATACACCAGAACAGCTTTCACGGTGGAATGAAAAGTATGGCATGCCCTTAAGGGAGCTTGCTGAGAAAATTCCGGATACATATAACAAGCTTGTAAGCAAGGTAGGTATGGACATGATAAACAGCATACGTGACGCATATTTCACCAAGATAAAACATGCTGTTGACCCTGCTATACCAATACAACAACGTGAAATATATAGAAAATGGGCAGAACTGGATTCTTATGAAATCAATCATAAAGTAGACTTGCTGCAAAAAGCATATAAAGGTAACAGTACATTTATACAAGAACTCAAGGTCAATACTTTAAAAGATTTAAAAAATTATGAAATACAAAAGAATTCACAATCACACCCGTTAAGTGAAGACGAAAAAGTACGAGATAAAATTGTTAAAGTATATAAAAAGCTTTATAATTTTGCCCAGGCAGATTATTTAAGCATTGAAAGCGCAAAAGCTCTGCAAGTATTGAACACTGCAGTATCAAATTCAGACAACAAATTTCTGGCTATCCACGAAATTAAAGAGCTGTATAGGCTTTTGGGCAATAACCTGCAGAAATCAGAGGCATTGTACGGACAGGTAATAAAAGACGGGGAGAAGATACAGAAGGGAAAAATTCCCGAATATCAAGAATGGCTCAATAAGTCAAATAGTCTTAAGTTGGAAATAGACGGTTTAAGGGATTTATTTTTAAAATGCAGTGCTGTAATAGACGGCTTAAGGGAAGCTTCTATTGCTTGTAAAAATGACCTGGTGAAACATGGACAGGCTTCTCCTGAAAAAGTAATACATAAAGAAGTAGAATTATCCAAATGATCACGATTCTGTTTTTATCTACAAAATTTTTAAATATCTTTACTATTTAGACATATAATGGTATAATATTGGTAAATCCTTGTATTGTTTTTTATTTACGTTTACAAAGAACAAATAAATGTAGGGGGCCTTAAAATTATGCAGAAAATCAAAAATACTCTTTTCCAAGCTATGAAAAAAGCAGAGAAAGCATATACCGTATTGCTGTCTGCTTTGACGTTGGTAATGGCAAGTGCAACAACTGCTGCAGCACAGCCTAAAATTGTATCAGGTACAGTTGACCTTTTTAAAGCAGCTTCAGGCTGGCTGCTTCTGATCATTCCGGTAGGAGCAGGCTTGTTTGTAGGCTATCATGCATTACAGAAGTCTTTGACGGATGACCAGGCTGTTATTGCTGAGAAGAACAAACTTATAAAGAATACAATAATTGGTGCAATAATAGCTATGACTGCAGATGGGTTAATAACAATTATTCTTGGATTTTACAACTAAACATTTAAATCAAAACAAATACAGGGCGCTGAAAAGCGTCCTTGTTTGTATAGCAGAGACTATATGATTTACGATTGAAAACATCCAATGAAGAATTATCAATCGTAAGGTAAAATGAAATGGAGTAATCATTGATGTATTGACGTAGCAAGGCTAACACGTAATACCCGTGAGTGTCAATGAAAGAGGGTTTTTGAATTGAATTTAAATGAAATAGTTTTTAATAACATTGCAAATTTCTTTGCAAGCCTTTTTGAGCAGTTAATAACGTTTTTTGCTACCATATTGGCAGATATAATGAGTACATCACAGGATGTTTTATCTATACCCCTTGTAGATAATGGAATTAAGTATGCTCAAGCGCTGGCATTTACTGTATTAGTTTTAAAGGTTATGAACGAAGCTATTCAAACGTATATCCTTTATCAAAACGGAGATCCGGATGCAGACCCATCCGGCCTGGTTATACGGACAGGACAAGCTGTTGCAATTATTACTGCTTTACCATGGTTTGTTGAACAGATATTTATTTTTGGTTCAAAGCTGGCAACGGATGTAGCAGGATTGAAGACTGGTAAAGCCGGGATTGATGATTGGGCTTTTATAACAACAGAAATAATTGCGAGTAAAGGGATGGTAATTGCCATCTTTGGAATTATTCTGGCCTTGATGATGCTGATTGTTGCCATACAAGCTACTATAAGAGGGGCTGAACTTGCGCTTATGGCAGTTCTTGGTCCTATTATGGCATTAAACATTACTTCAAATAACCGCAGTATATGGGCTGCATGGATAAGACAGGTAATTATTGTTTGCTGCAGCCAGGCACTTCAAATATTTATGTTATCAGGAGCCTTATCATTACTGACAAGCCAGGCTGTTTCCGGTAATGGTTTACTCCTGGTGTTTGGCTGGCTGTGGGTTACGATAAAATCGCCTAAATATATACAGCAGTTTGCATATTCAACAGGCTTGACCGGAACTATTGGAGGTACAGCCAAGCAGGTTGGCACTATGGCTATTATGCGTAAGATGATGGCTAAATAATGGAGGATAGGTTATGCAGGCTATTGATTTTTTAATTGGTTGGACAGCATGGTTACTTGCTATCATACCTGCGGCAGCCGGTACTATGATAGCATACCACTCTTTTAGAAAAACTGCTACTAGTGATGACAGTGTTATTAATGAGTGTAATTTAAGAATTAAAAATACAATCATCGGTGCTGTTATAGGGATGACAATAAGTGGTTTGATAACGGTTATAAGGTCATTTTATAGTTAATTGGGGGTTTATCATGTACGAATATGACGAACAGGAACAGGATATAAAAATTACCCATTATCTTGTGCCTACAAATGTATCAACCAGGTTTGAAATATTTGAAGGGTTTGGCTGGACAGAAGCAAAATACGTGGCTATAGCACTAATATGTGGACTTGCTCTATATTTACTTACCGGGCTTTTCACCAGAACTGAGCAATTTAACATTAAAGATATTCCTCAAGCTGAAACAATAGGCCTTAAGGAAAATAAAAATACAAAAATTGAGGGGAATATTGTTACAAGAAAGAAAGAGGTTATACCAAAAGCAGTAAGGTTTTTCTTTATCTTAGTTCCCGGTATTGGTGCCTATATAGTAACAAAAAGAGACCCTTCCACAGGCATGAGTCTGGTAACAAATCTGCAAGCTGCAAGGGAGTTTGCAAAAAAGCAAAAAAGATACTTGTTTAAATATAATTCAGGTTCGGAGGTTTAAGGTAATGTTAGGGAAAAAAGCCAAAAAGGCAAAGGCAAGTGAAGCAAAAACCAGTGAGGAATTTATACAACTGCAAAGAGAAAAGACCGCAAACCAGTGGATCCCTGTAGCTGATATTGAAGGCAGTATTGTATACAGGAAGGATAATCTACTGATAGGTATGTTGAGGGTTCAGCCATTAAATATAGACTTATTTTCAGATAATGAAAAAAAGCGTAAGGTTGAAGCTCTTGCAGAAGAATTAAATGGTGAAAATGAAGGTTTACAGATATTCTGTATTGGCCGACCGGTAGACTTGAACAACTACCTTGAATGGCTTCAGGATAAAGCAAGATTAGAGCAGGATTATACAAGGAAACGTGTTCTTAAGGCTTTTATCAAAGAAGCTTCATATACAGCAAGCAGTGGTGAAACTGTTGAAAGAAGGTTTTATATAATAATTTCCAAACAGAATTCAGAAAAAGCAGAGGAAGAACTTATAAACCGGCTTCGTGACCTGCAGAATAAACTTTCTTCTGCAGAGCTTATATCTAACATCTGCAAGGATGATGAACTGATGGATGTATATTCCTTATTCGCACATCCTATTCAAGCAGCTTTTGAGCGGTCTGCAGTCGAAATGGACATACCGCCGGTTTTAGACATATAAGTCGAAGGGGGTTAAACAAGCATGGCAAAAAAAATCGCAGTGAAACCGGTTAATAATCATATATTAAACGTAATATCTCCAATGTCTATAGAGTGGCATACTTCCGATATGATTTTTGGTGAGAACTTTGCAAGGGTTATACTCGTAACAAACTATCCGCCCAGGGTTAAAATTGGATGGCTTGCGAGAATAGCAAACATGGAAGGGGCTACATGCTCTATACATCTTACACCAACAAATTCAGGAAGCCTTATTGAAAACATCTCCAAGTCTATGGGGGAGCTTGCCAGTAAAATAAACAACGGTGGTAATGCTCTCATGCTGCAAAGAGCGGAGCAGCAATATAAAGATGCCCAGAAGCTTCTGCAAAAGATTGACCAGGAGCAGGAGAACGTGTTTTATGTTACTATTTCTATCATGGTTTTGGCAAGGGATAAAGAGGAACTGGACCGTAAGACCAGGAGGATTGAAAGTGCTTTAGCCGGCAGCAAAATGAAAGGGCGTGTTGCAATGTTCAGGCAGGAGGACGCACTGAATGCTGTTTCACCGTATGGCTTTTGTCCTCAGTCCATTAAAGATATTGCAAGCCGAAATATGCCAATAAGCACAATTGCCGGCAGTTTCCCGTTTTCTTCAAGTGGCTTGAATGACGGGCAGGGTTATATTCTCGGGAAAGATAAAGCCGGAGGTATCATTCTTCTTGATACCTGGCTGAGAGGCGGTGACCGTACTAACTGCAACTGGACCATCCTTGGAGCACCCGGTGTTGGCAAAAGCACAGCTGTTAAACACATCTTCCTCAATGAATATGCTCAGGGAACAAGAATAATTATAATTGATCCCGAGAGAGAGTATAAGGAGCTTTGTGAAAACTTAGGGGGCCAGTGGATAAATTGCGGCGGCGGTTCTGGTGGCCGTATTAATCCCTTACAGGTAAAAGATATGCCGGTTGATGATGAGGAAGAAGACCTGAAGGAAAAACTTTTCAAAGATGAAGGAATGGGAATGGGGGCTTTAGCCCTTCACTTCCAGACTTTACGTACATTCTTCAAGCTTTACCTAAAGGATATGGACGTATTGGATTTTGCAACATTAGAAGAAGTCCTTGAAGAGCTTTATGCTAACAAGGGCATAACCTGGGCTACTGATACAAGTAAAATTTCTAATACCCAATACCCGGTACTGGCAGAATTATATACCTTCATGAATGAAAAAGCTAAACAAGATGGTATTACAGAAAAGAAACGTGAAAGGTATGAAAAACTTGCGTCATTACTACGTTCAGCTGCTATTGGAGCTGATTCTGCCCTTTGGAACGGTCATACAACTATAGAGGCAAGCAGTGATTTTATTGTGCTTGATACACATGACTTACAAGAGGCAGATGATACGATTAAGCGTACACAATATTTTAATATTCTTACCTGGGTGTGGCAGCAAATTGCCAAGAACCGTGATGAAAAAAAGCTTATAGGTGTTGATGAAGCTTACCTTGTAGTTGATCCGGAAGTACCCCAGGCCCTTCAGTTCTTAAGAAATGTAAGCAAACGTATCCGTAAGTATATGGGGGGATTAGCCGTTATTACACACAGCGTCATTGACTTTCTTGACCCTGCTGTACGAAGGCATGGACAGGCTCTGTTGGATAACCCGTGCTTTAAGTTTTTTATGGGTACTGACGGTAAAAACCTTGAAGAATTAACAAAACTTATGAATTTGACTGAGGCAGAGCAGGAAATGCTTGAAAAGAAAAAGAGAGGCCATGGGCTATTAATTGCCGGTTCTAAAAGACTTCATGCAATAGTTGAAATTGCAGACTTTGAAAAGCAGTTATTTGGAAAGGGCGGAGGAAATTAATTTTCATTCTTTGTCTTTCCAACTGGTTGGAAAACTTTTTGAAAGGTGGGTATTAAATGGCATTACCTTTAGGAGCAATAGCTTCAAGTATAGTAAAAAAATTAACGTTTGATGTGTTAACTGATCCGGAAAAGGGAGTTAAATATATATCCTATGCGTTTTTAGGGCTCTGTTTGTTTATCCTGATATTTGTTATGCCGGTAGTATTGCTTGTTAATATTCCATTTATCATACTTCATACAATTGGTATAAATCCTCAATATGATGAATATATTAATAAACTCCCACGGGAAAAGCTTGCAATATATTCCGTTGTTCCGGAGAAATTAAATAAACTTGCGATGGAGTGGGTAAGGGAACAGGAATCTTCATATTCTTATTGTGACGATATCGTTGTTAGCTTTAATTTTAGTCTTGATTGGTCTGAAATCTTATCAATTGATGCTGTAAAAAGGAAGCAGTACTTTAATGATGTTACCGAGTCTGAAGTATTAGATTTTGCAGAAATGTTTGTATCAAAATCTGTATCAACGGAAAAGTACACGGAAGTGATGATATATGAAGAAGAGGAGTATTATGAGGAAGATGAGGAATATACAGACCCTGTGACCAAAGAGACAAAAACTACTACGGTTACTAAATCAAGGATTGTTACGAAAACAAAAACAGTTGAAAAACTAAGGGCTTTAATCTCTGTCAATACATTATCTTTTGGGGATGTCATAGGAAATATGAATTTTTCCTCCCAGGACTATGATATAGCAACTAAATTTTATAATTCTACAAAAGGCCTTAACCTGGAGGATATTTTAAAAATATATGACGAGGTTACTGCAAAGCCATTACCCCAATAGCCGGTTACTATAAAGTCTATATTGTTTTTGCTTCGGATTTTAGGTATTATATATATAACGCACGAAAGAATCAATATTACAAGATTTGTGCGATTTATATAGTTAAAAGTGAATAACTGGGGGAGTATCAATGAACAAATCAAGCAGCAAGCCTTCAAATAAAAAAATAAAAAATAAGATGATGAATGTTAAACTGCCTGAGGATGATTACCTTGAACTTCAGCAAATAGCAGACGACCTGGGAGGTATAACCTTATCGGCCATGATGAGAGTTTTAATTTATTCCAGGCTTGAGAACGTTAGAAAAAAAGGCAACTCGATATATTTTTTGGATATTCCCGTTGATAAAAAGAGGTAAGAGTGACAACTTACTTTATGTAATCAATGCAATTATTCAATATATCTAAAAAATCATTGGCGATTACCGTATTCTCACTATTACCAATGCTTCCTAGATGTGACATAAGAGTATGAATTTTGCTTTCCAGCATCATCCCATGCTCTCCTTTTAAAGATGTAAAATAAAGTCTTTTTCGCTTATCAAACTGTAAATCATCCCTTAAAGCTATTGCAGATAATAAGTGTTCAATTAACTCTATACATATACGCAGTCTGCAAATAGGATCCTTTTCTTGTAATAAGACTTGTTTTAATGCTCTGTTTCTTCTTATAAGAATATCTAAAGAACGAAGTTTCCGGGCTTCTTTTAACTCTGGACTTGCAATTCTCTTTTTAATTTCACTGAATAATTTTGCATTGTCGTTTATCTCTTCAGCAGTTCCGTAAACGTAAAGCGTTATATCATCAAAACTCATAATTTTTTGAATGACCGTCTCAAAGCTTATAGCATAATAATGCAATTGAGTTCCATCAATAATAACTTCAGTAGGACGGCCATGTTTCCATTGGGTATCAGTGGCAATAATATCAAAAACATTTTGAGGACATAGTAAGCAAATGTCAACATCTGAATGTTCTGTACATAGACCTGTTGCGGTTGAACCGACCAGTAAAAAACTGATACTATTAAAAAACTCTTTTATTGTTGGTTGTTGCGCAATATATGGATATGCTGTACTAAAAGCAAATCTTTTCAAATTTTTTTGAATATTCATTTGTTTTTGCTCCCTGCAAAAGAGTATGTCCAGAATTTCGTAGAATTTGAGTGTGGCACTCCTGACGATAGTTTTGGTAAACTATTGTTGGCTAAACAAATTTTGCGAAAAGAGCAACCACAATGGAATTATACCATGCTGGAAAGAAAAAAGGAAAGGAATTATCAAGGTATCAGGTGGAATAGAATGAAGCTCATGTCCTTGCAAAGAATGGACTTTTGTCACTTTCAATCACCATTGGGCTTAAAGTACTTAATGCGATGATGGTAGAGGAAGTTGAAGAAAAGCTGGTAAAAAAGGTAAGCATAACAAAAATAAAAATGTTTACAGGCATGGAACTGAACAGTCATCAGTCGTACTCGGGGGTCAGAAAGCCAAAATTGAAAAGCCAAGACTTAGGTCGAAGGACAATCAGGAAGTACCTCTGGAAATACTAAAACATTTTCAATCTGAAGATGCACTTGATTTTACAGTCTTAAAGCACATTCTTGCTGGAGTTTCAACGAGGGATTATGAAAGTTTACAGGACGAGGAGAGTGATGCCTTTGGGAAAAAGAAAAGCACCGTCAGCCGTAGGTTCATCAAGGAAAGTAGAAAAACTATGAAAGAATTTTTAAGCCGTAAAATAGATGATGATTCTTATCCTGCTATGATGATTGATGGTATTAGCTTTGGTGACTATTAGGTTATTTTTGCTTTAGGAATAAGGAATGATGGAATAAAGAAAATTCTTGGTATCAGAGAGGGCTCAACCGAAAATTCAGAGGTTGTTAAAAGCCTTGTATCAAGTCTTATTGAAAGAGGTTTATCCATAGATTCTCCAAGGCTATTTGTATTAGATGGCTCAAAAGCATTGTCAAAAGCGGTAAAAGATACATTCGGGAAAGAAGTTGCAATTCAGCGCTGTCAAATACATAAGAAACGCAATGTTGAAAGCCATTTGCCTGAATCTGAGCAGTCTGCTGTAACATCTGAGATGGAGGCAGCTTATGCTGAGTTCGATTACAAAGCGGCTAATGCAAAGCTTGAAGCTATAGCGAAAAGGGTTGAATATAAATATCCATCAGCAGCCGAAAGCATCCGTGAAGGGCTTGAAGAAACGTTAACTTTGCACAGGTTGAGTATGCCAGGGCTTTTGAGGATATCTCTATCATCTACAAACCCTATAGAATCTGCACTATCCACTGCAAGGAAAACTACCGGACGTGTAAAGCACTGGCAGAGCGGTATGCAGGTGTTAAGATGGCTTTCATGTGGATTTATTGCTGTAGAAAAGAAATTCAGAAAAATTAATAGCTATAAATTTATACCAGTCCTAATAAATGCATTACACGGGGAATCAGTTTCTGGTTCTTCAATGGTTGGTTAAGAATTATATAATTTACAATTTATAGGCATTATTTATTGACAATTATATACGTGAAATAATATAATTGTTAGAAATTTATTAGGGAGCACAAAATGGAAAAACCTTTTTGGGAAAAAACATATCTGGATAATGATGTTACAACCTTTGGAATAAAACCTAATCGTGCAGTTGAAACAATGTGGAATAGCTTTTCTAAGGAATGTTCAATTCTTGATGTTGGATGTGGTGAGGGTAAAAATCCTATATTTTTAGCCACTAAAGGGTTTAAAAATGTTGATGCGTTTGACCTTTCAGAAGCTGGGATATTAAAGTTAAGGAAAATTGCATCTGGGAAAAATGTTTGTGTAAATGCGTGGGTTCAGGATTTAACAGAGTTTACTTTTAGCAAACAATATGATGTCATAATATCTTATGGCACCCTCCATTTTGTGGAAAAAGAGGAATGGAGGAAATTCATAACTGATTCAAAAGAAAATACTAATGTTGGAGGGTATAATATATTTCAAATTTTTACGAATAAAGTACCTGCTTCATATGATATAGCACCATTTGTAAAGGGATTAGCAGATGAAGGCGAATTAGAATCCTTGTATAAAGATTGGGATATTATTAGTTCAGATTCTCATGTATTTGAAGATGAACATCCTGGTGTGGAAAAGCATTTGCATGCATCAAATACGATAATTGCAAAGAAAAAGGAGATTATTTAGGTTTTGTATTCAAGATTGAGAAAATTTAAGAAAAACTGCGCCAACGAAATTCCACGGAAGATTGGACAAGCTCAGAATAGATGATTATATGAACAGTGTTAAAAGGCATAACAATAGTAAATGGAAAGCTTTATCATTTGCTAATTTACTTGATGAGACTGTGAAAAAATTTCTGTAAAATATAGCTTTCTATTGATAAAATAAATTATCATAGGAGGCTATTTTTTATGTCGAAAAGAAAAAGCTCAATGAGCGAAGGGAAAAAGAACATTATTGCAGCATTAATCCAGGAGTACGGTATTCAATCAGCAGAGGATATCCAAGATGCACTGAAAGATTTATTGGGAGGAACCATTCAAAACATGCTGGAAACTGAGATGGATCAACATCTGGGATATGAGCCTTATGAGAGGACAGATAACTCTAATTCCAGGAATGGAACAAAACCTAAATCCATAAGAAGCAAATATGGTTCTATGGAAATTGACGTCCCACAGGACAGAGAAAGCTCATTCGAGCCTCAAATTGTTAAAAAGCGACAGAAAGACATCTCAGGAATAGAAGAGAAAATAGTTGCTATGTATGCCAGAGGATTGACTACCCGTCAAATTTCTGACCAAATCGAAGATATTTATGGTTTTGAAGTCAGTGAGGGAATGGTATCTGATATTACTAATAAGTTGCTGCCAGAAATCGAACAATGGCAGCAGCGACCATTATCAAGCATATACCCTATAGTTTTTATTGATGCCATACATTTTTCCGTTAAGGATACCAATGTCATCAAAAAGGTTGCAGCATATATAATACTGGGCATAAATGAGGATGGTCAAAAAGATGTTTTAAGCATAAATATTGGCCAAAACGAAAGCAGTAAATATTGGCTTAGCGTCCTGAATGAACTTAAAAACCGTGGTGTTAAAGATATACTTATTATTTGTGCAGATGGCTTAACCGGTATAAAAGAATCTATATCTGTAGCCTTTCCTAATACAGAATACCAGCGTTGTATAGTACATCAGGTAAGAAACACTCTAAAGTATGTTGCAGATAAGGACAAAAAAGAATTTTCAGCTGATTTAAAGACTATTTACCATGCACCTTCCGAAGAGATTGGATATGATAGGATGTTATCAATAACTGATAAATGGAACGACCGGTATCCTAATGCAATGAAGAGCTGGTCTGCAAATTGGGATGTTATTAGCCCTATTTTTAAGTTTTCCTCAGATGTACGAAAAGTTATATATACAACAAACTCAATTGAAAGCCTTAACAGCACATACAGACGCCTTAATCGCCAAAGGAGCGTATTCCCCAGTGATACAGCCTTATTAAAGGCTCTTTACCTCGCAACATTTGAAGCAACAAAAAA
>JAWLGL010000248.1:0-2851 GCA_041685035.1 Clostridia bacterium | reverse complement strand
GCAGCCGGTATTCCCCTGAAAGGAAGCGACAAAAGCGTATTACTGCCTCAAGGTATCTTCCCAGTGTTTTAAAGCTTCCCTGTCGGTTATGCCTCGCTATTTTAATAACCTGGTTAAACAGATTTTTATAAATATTGTCTGACATATTATCCCTGCCTTTCATAATCGCATAGTTTCCCCATTGACATCCAAGGGCATTTCTGCTGAATTTCTGTTCCCAAGTCCGCATGTATCAATCAGTATTCTAAGTATAAGAGACTTTTTGTCTGCTTCCGTCTCTGTAATATAAACCTCTATTCAGTTGCTTCCGGCTTTACCGGTTATAGACAGTTTTCATATTAGAAGTTAGAACTCATAAATTCTTCTGCCATCTCTTTTACTGGCTCCCTCCAGCTATTAACAGGCTTGTCCTCAAGACTTCTTTCCACACTGGCTCTTATGCAGGTAATTGTCTGACGGTCTACTACATCATTAAGCTTCCCAGAGGCCTGTTGCACTTGACTGTCATAACCAGCCTTCTGTAAAATTTCATCCCTGATTTTATTTTTAAGAAGAGCATTCACATTATCTTTCAAGGCTTCCTTCAACTTGGAGTCTTCTGGAATCACCTTGCCATTTCCATGCTTCTGCATCTTATTTTCCAGCCATAAAATAAACTGTGGAGTAGTCATGGCATTAAGCTCAACTCTGTTTTTCTGCAGCCATTCAGCCCAATTCTCAGGCACATACCCCGCAACCGGTTTCTTGCTCTTACTCTCAGCCTTTTCTATTTCAAGGTCCATTTCAATAGCCTCCCATGGGTCCAGGCCAAGGTTAATTATACTCACTTTACGTCCTGGCCGTGCTTTTGTTTCTGCCTGCAGTGTTTCATATATTTTGGTACCGTATGCGTCGGCATCATGCACACAGAAAAACATTAGCTCTTCTTCTGAATCTCCCATTAAGTCAAGCAGGTCCTTTACTGCTCTTGATGCAAACCCTTTTGATGTTAGCAATGCACAATCATATCTTTCGGGAAACTTTACATCAGTAAGAATCTCGAAGAAACCTTCCTTCTCGCAGTATATGACTTTGTTGAATACAAGTTCCGGCCTGCAGTACTTTTCTACCGATATTGTTCCTATGGGAATTCTCTCTCCAGTGTGTGGAGTATACAAGGTGCCGCGCGGGTCCCTGTACATACCCTTGATATCTCCTTTTTCCTGCTCAAAGTTCGTGATAAGCTGGCAAAAGTAATCGTATTCAATTTCTATGTTCAATTTGTCAAGAACATAAGGCCTTACTGCATAATATAACTGACGTTGACTGAAACGGTATTCCCCGTCACCACTGGCCTTTGCAATGGCACTCTCAAGGCAATCCAGGACAACCTCCTTCTGAGTTTTAATAGGCTCCACTTCGCAGCTGCAGGAGCAGATTCTTTCTTTCCGCTTCGCACGATTTACAGCCCGTGATATTACCTCTTCAATTTCTCTGGCCATACTGTTAAGGTCAGGTTCTTTCCCATCTGTGGTTATCGGTATATATGGGCTGATAATATTAAGCAGAATGTCAGCAGGTTTACACTCTATCCGGGAATAAAGACCACAACCGTATATTGTGATATTTTTCTCACCGTGCGCCCACACATCGCCTGCAATAGGAGACTTATTTACCAGTGCCGTAATAGAAGGATTTTCAGTAATGTTAGTCCAAGCTTCCACAACAAAGGGTATTTCTGCAGAGAAACTCCCTCTGGTTGAACTAATGCTGTAAGTTCCATATGATTTACAATACCCGGACCATTTTCCCAATTCTCCAATATATCCAAGCCTCTCAGGCTTAACAGGCTTCAAAGATTTCTGAAGAGCTGCCAGAAGCTTCTCTGTTTCTGGAAATGTCATAGTGTCAGCTGTACGGTTCTTATGGTCCCTGGATATTTTACCAGCTTTTGCTCCAGTACATCCGTCAAATTGCTCCACAAGCTCTCTGACAGTTCCTTTAAATGCCTGAAATAGCTCAAAGAAACTTTCACTGTTATACCAGTATGGGGAAGTTTTCCCTTTATAGCTTTCCCCTATAGCATAATCAATGGCAAGCTTTGCCCAAAAAGGATCTACCTTATTCATGCTTCCAAGGTGTAGACTAATCATTGTCCCTTTACCTGTATAAAATCCTATATGCTGAGCTTTCGTGCTCCCATCATCACGCATGGTCATCTTAAAAGTACATCCTTTAGTAGATACTATAAGCTCCCCTCCTGTAGCAGTAACGGTACCAGCAACAACACGAAGGCCATTCCCCAGAGCTCCCCTTGTTGGCATCCTAAGGTACTTTGATGAAATCAGAGGGCGGTTAATAGAAAATATCTCCTGCAGGCGGTCAATGTCAATTCCAGGGCCATCATCCCGTATATAAAACATATCTCCTTCAAATCCTATTTGACAACTGCCGCAAATATCAAGGGCATTGTCTACCAATTCCTTTCCTACCAATAAAGGCAGCTTATCTCTTGACACACCAGCTTTTTGCGGTAATGTATCCAGATTCCTGAATAGCTTCCAATCCTCACGTTCAAACAGCATCTTTAAATTTCGCCCCTTTTTAATATGAATTCAGCTTGCTAAATCATATATGTAAATTTTGAATTTTCAATTTTCAATAGAAATAAAGACAGCGAAAGTACAAATGAATCCCCTTTGCCATACGATGAAGTAGCGACGTTTACGTCGCGCCACGTAAAGCTTCGCCACGTGGCAAGCTCCGAACGGGGGCGCGGACTGAAGTCCGCTACTACATTCTATAGAAAAACCCAGCTGCTCGCGAGCGGCTGGGCTAAACTAAACAAAGCCTTCGCCCCCATTTAACTGGT
>JAWLGL010000025.1:0-15744 GCA_041685035.1 Clostridia bacterium | reverse complement strand
ACAAAATAAAATATCTCACTATCTGTTCACACGTAATATTCCACTATCTGAATGCGCTTAGGAACTAAAGTATATAAAGCCGAAAATTACACCCATTACAATACTGGCAACAAAGGAAATAACAACAATCAGTTTTATAACGGCAATATCTTTTGAAGATTTTTCAATATAAAACCTTTGAGTTTTCATCTGAAAGAGATGTTCTTTCAATAATTGTACACTATCAAAATCTTTATACTCCTTTTCAAATTGACTTCTTATAATACTTTCTACATATACGTTCAGCTTATCTCCCAAGCCTGCATCTTCCGAAAGGTTGTTGTTTACAAGATAATCACAGTAGTATACCCACTCGGTTACTGATGCTACTTTTGAGACGATACCTTTTGAAGCCAGCTTCTCAACAATAAACTGTCTTGAGAAACTGTCTCTTCTGACATATATCTCCCCGACTACCGCAACTTTTTTTGCCTTTTCAATTGACTCTCTGAGCGGAATTATCGATAACTCAAGTGCTGATTCCTTCAGAACCCTCTTAAGTTCTTCCCAGTTATCGCTCTCCATGCTCCCTATTACCTTCTCAACTACACTGTTAAAAATCTTGAGGGCCTGGTTCTTATCCTCGGCAAGCACGAGAAGTGCGCTGTATATATCCTCGAATACGTCTGAAATAACTACTGCCTGCCACGCTCTGAGCTTATATTTAATCTCAAGGCCACCGTAGCTGTTCCCTGACGAAAGTGTAAGCAAGGCTACATTCCTTACACCCATCTTCATAAGAAGGCTTTCAGTATATACATGGTATTGACCGAACCTGCAAGGGTCAGGCGCTTCAGGCATAAAATATACAAGAACCCTATCGTCAGTATCATTCTTATCCAGATAATTAAGCAGGCTCCCTACAGTAAGAATTAGGGGAAGGCACTCCTTACATGTGGAATTCGCTCTCCCCAGCTGGAGTTCCCTCTCTGCAGGAGGGTCGAGTGCTACGGCATCTATTCCTACATACCTGAATGCAGCTGCTAAAGCCCTTGAACCTATATGCCCCATTGATGGAACCAGAATCCTAACCTTTGAATCCTTAAGACTTACATACTGGCCCGAAACGGTTTTAACCTTCTTTGTCCTCTCATCGAATACAGTTCTGAAATATTCATCCTGTTCTACGTCATCTATCTGCTGACAGTAGTTTTTCATAACATCAATAAAGGCATCTATTCTTGTATCTATTCCCGCATCAGCAGTATGGCTGTCAAGTTCAAGAGTCAGGGACGGCTTGTTTCCCATTATATCCCTAAAATAGCTTATCACAAATGAATCAGGTCCACAACTGAAGTTCGTGACAAACACCCCGAAAAGTTGGGGATGTCTGCTGACCAGCTTTGCGGCTTTCAGTATCATCTGTCCCATAGTCCAATACATCTTCTTCTGTGGTTTTTCTTCCTCTAGCGGAAGAAAATCATAAGGTATTATCCTGTACCCCTTGGATGCAAATTTCTCAGGTATGCCCATATTTCCGTCCCTGACAAGGGCATTATACGGCCTTCCGAAAAGAACCACCGCTTTCTCTCCGGTTTTCTCGATATCTTTTAGCAGTTTAATCCCTGTCTCCTTTGATTTCCGGATGAACTCCTCCTGCCTTTCAACTGCATATCTGTAAGCATTAAGCGCTGCCTTTCTGTCAAAGCCTAATCTTCTCCCCACTTCAACAAAGGCCTGTCCAACCTTATCATACCCGCGGGCGAAATCCAATACAGGGGCAATAATCTTCTGACTGTCAACATTGTCGTAGGCAGTTCTCAGGTAATAACTCTCCCCCTGTACCAATGGACAGGTCAGGCTTATAGGTATACCGTTTTCAACATGCATACCCTTTACATGAGGAAGAAATATATAATCAGGATTCAGATCAATAAGCTTCTTGTAGTATTCATGTGCAAGGTTAACCGGATAGCAGAAGGCTGAATCCTTCTTCACTACAGTCATTTGGTCCGGATTTATGGACTGGGGGAGCACCACCTTCACACCCAGTCTGGTAAAGAAGCTGTAATACAGCGGGAATAAGGTATTGACCAGCAGGGACTTATTTATTCCTATACTCAGGCCAGACTTCCCTTCTGACTCGCTTCCTATGCAGGAATTGACTCCTGAATATATCATTTGTTCTCTCAGCTTTACCAGGTTGTTATTCAGCCCATCCTCCCTGTCGGTTCTGATACTGCTGTACTTCCCACAGATTCCACCAAACGGGTATTTCTTTCCCCCAATGTTGATAACTGAAATACTGCATCTTCTATCGCACTTTGTATTTCCTCCGGCACACGCAAAGGTCTTTTCATACCTTACCTCCCTCTGTATGAGGCTGTTCAGATTAAAACACCTTTCTTCCAGCAGGCCGTTCTCAAGCTTTTCCTTTACCATAAGCGCAACCCCGAATGCTCCCATAAGTCCCGGCTCCGGAGGCACTATTATATTCCGCTCCAATAGTGACGCCATTGCAGCAGGTACAGCCTTGTTATAACATACTCCACCTTGCATAAATATCTTCTTTCCAACAAATCTACTACCCTTCACCCTGTTAAGATAGTTCTTGCATATTGAGTATACAAGCCCTGCAACAATATCTTCTATTCCTATATCTTCCTGCATTGCCGTCTTAATATCACTGCCTATGAATGCAGCACACTGGTCGTTAAAATCAGGGGGAGCGCTTCCTTTCATTGCATAGTCTACAATTTCATGAACATCTATGTTGAGATATTCCGATGCGCTCTCCTCAAGGAATGAGCCTGTTCCGGCCGAGCATGCCTCGTTCATGGCATAGTCGGAAGGAATCCTGTTAATCAAATGGGTGTATTTTGCATCCTGGCCGCCTATTTCAAATATAGTATCAACTTCAGGGTCAAAGTAAACTGCAGCAGCTGCGTGTGCGCTTATTTCGTTATAAACGCTGTCGGTAAGCGCATGAATACCTGCTATCTGTCTTCCCGAACCTGTTACGCCAAGCCCAACTATATTTATTATTGAGTTTAATTCATTCTTAATAGACATATAGCAGAATCTGGCTGCCTTCACAGGGTCACCAAGCGTTTTAATATAAACATTAGCCAGCAGGGCGTTATCCTCTTCCCGCATCAATACTGCTTTAGTGGTTGTTGAACCTACATCCAGTCCAAGAATACATCTGTCACCATCTTTTGCCTTTGTTTTTTTTATATCCTTGAACTCAACCCTTGGGACTGCTAAGGATAAAGGAGGAAGGACCGAAAAGGATTTTTTGTCGCTAACAAAGAGATTGCTGCAATTCTCTGCCTTAATAGTCCTGTTGTCAAGAGCCCAGACGGCACAGCCAAGAGCTTCAAAGCAGTCTGCCTCCTCAGGAATTACAAGATTTGCAATGCTATTTTTCAGACACCCGACCATAACCTCGTTTCGACTGCACCCTCCCGTAAGCCATACCCTTCTGGATACATTTTGGTCCAGGTGTTCAAGTATCCGGGATGCCATCATTTCGCAAAGCCCTCCTATAATATTTTCTTTAGGATGACCTTTGTTCAATGCATGGGTACAATCACTCTTGCAGAATACAGAACAGCGTCCCGATACCTTATAAGGCCTTCCGGATTCAGACATAGCCATGGATTCCCCAAGGCTTATCCCCATCCTCTTTATCTGTTGAAGAAAAAATTCCCCCGTACCTGATGCACACTTACTGCCTGTCAGGATATTTATGATTTTCTCGCAAGAATCCACTTGATATGTTGTAAAGGTTTCACCGCCTGCACAGGATATGTAATCAGCCTGTCCATATTTCCCTTTAAGAAAAGAGTACGCATTCTCAACAGCCTCAGGTTCGGATATGGATGTTAATCTGATGAGATTCTTGAACTTCCTTCCGGTTAGAGCCAATCTGTCAACTGCTTTTAAATCCTCCTCAGATAGAAGCTTTAAAAAAGTCTTCCTGATATTTCCCTCATGAACCCTTGAAACTCGATTCAGTATTCTAATCTTTCCATCCGACTTTTCTATATCAACCCTGGATATTGTTGATGCTCCGACACAAATTCCAACAGCTATCATCTATTATCTCACCCTCTACTTTGTAGTTTGCATTTTGACTTAATTATTTTACATAGTTTGGATAAAAATGTCAAAATATTCTTGGCTGCGTCAATAAAAAATACAGCGCCATATGGTTTAGCGCTGTATTTATACCAGTTCCCTTCTCAGCTTTTTTCTTGCCCTTTTCTCGATGAAGTATATTCTTTCTTTTGATACACCGAATTCTTTACTGATTTCGGTATTAGTCATACCTCCAAAATACTTTTTCTTGATGACTTCTCTTTCCCTAGTTTCCAGTTTATTTACAGCTTCCCTGATTGTTTTTATCACCATATTCAGGAGTACCGTCTCAGAAACATCTTCTTTGCTTGCTAGTATATCTATAAGTAATAGTTCCTCTCCATCATTCCCATGTGCAGCAGGTTCGTGAAAAGAGGTTACATGCCTGTGTTTTTTTTCCCTTCTGAACTCCATCTTTATTTCATTTTCAATACAAGTAGAAATATAAGTAGACAACCTTGTTTTTTTGTTAGGATTATAGGTATCTATGCCTTTTACAAGTCCTATACAGCCAACTGCAAAATACTCCTCCACCATATCAGGCCTCTGCGAGAACTTTATTGCTGTATGCAGCACAAGTCTTAAATTTGTTTCAATCAGCATCTGCCTTGCTTTAATATCTCCTTGTGAGAGCCTCTTAATTGCCTCTTTCTCTTGCTCGACGTTCAGAATATCAGGCAGCCGGATAATCATTTTTTTCACTTCCTTTTCTTTAAAAATCCTCAAGCATTAATACTTCTCTTCTTTACTTGTGCAATTTTCTATTCCTGCTCCCCCGTCAAAAAAATTGAACGGGACTAAATTGTATTGTCCAGACTAATAAAGTTCCTAGTCTGCTTAATTGATTTCAGTTTTGTATATTATATTATTCTATGCTCCTGTTATTCGTTTCCTGCCTTATATTATTTCTCTACTATCCTGATATTTCCAGCCTCTACCTTGGCCTCGCGCATCACAATGTCCTGAATCTGTGCAACCTGTGCCGCAGTCAGTTTTCCAGTGCTTGAGACTACAATATTAACACTGCCATCGTTAATAAATACAACTACATCCTTAAACCCTTTTGCCTTAATCAATCTTTCAATTATCATTTCCTTTTCCCACTTCTGGGAGATTGCAGTTAACTGCGCCTGTGCCTTGTCTTGAATCTCCTTGGACACTTCACTGCTTTTAATAAGACTTTCATGCATAGCTACCTCTTCATCCCTTACACGTTCCTTTTCCAGCCTGGTCTCTGCAAAGAATTCTGCTGAACTGGTAACACTGTCGGCCCCATCTGCTCCAGACTGTCCAACCTTGTCTGCCATGATATTTCCCACCGGTTCCGACATGCCTAACCCTGCATCAATCTCCCCATCCACAAAAGTCGCTTCTCCGAGTTTCCCTCCGATATTTCCTGTAATCTCTTCGGCAAATGGATTTCCTCCCTCCTGGTAAGAATAGTTGAGATAACCCGCGGCAACTATCATTACAGCCAGCGCTAAAACAATTATCTGGTTTCTTTTAATAACAGTCATTATTCAACCCCCCTCATTTTTCTTCACATATCCTTAAAATATGAATTCTAACTCTGACGTCTCTTAAAAACCTGCACCCTATGTCCTGCTACTCCCGTAACAGCCTCTACCGCCCTAATTATATTTGTTTTTACTGCAATACTGTCTGCTCCATCAGCAACAACAATCACTCCTTTTACCTTGGATGTTATCTGCTTTAATACTACAGGTTCTCTGGTACCACTCTGACCATCCAGTATTACCAGCTTGTCTTCCTGTTCTTTTTCCAAGACCTCCCTTTCACCTCCCCCTGAGTCCTTTTCCTTTGTATTGGTCTGACTAAGCCTCGTATCCTTTGCAAAAACCGACTCAGGTCCGGAGGAGTAAGTCAGCATAACAGAAACCCTTCCTACCCCTTGAATCTCCGAAAGAATCTGAGCTATTTTTACCTCAAGCTTTACATTACGGTCTAAGGCGGTCTGTTGAATTTCTGATGCTTGTTTATATGTACCGTCATCATTGGGCGGAGTCTCGTCGCTGCCACCCCAGAGACTATTTGCAGTTATAATTATTATTACTCCCAGTATGGTTATGAGAATCAGATATTCTATCAGTTTCTTGTTATTTAACTTGCTGTCCTTAAACAGTTTACTTGCGAATTTATCTATAAACCCCTTAAACATTTGCATCCCCCTTCGGTTTTCTTATGCAGAATATTTTGCTCTTTTACTGTTAGTTATTTATATACACAATATTTATCTTCGAAGGCTCTATTTCATACATCGTAGTTATTCTCTGAATAACTTCATTTCTGACTTCCACGGGAACCTCCTTGTCGGTCTTGTCTATTTTGTCCTTTGTTATATTTATATTTATATCCAGAGGCTTTATTCCCATTTGTTTTTCTTTTTGTGGCTCAGCGCTTATAAATACCTCTATACTTTTAATCTCGCCAATTTTACCACTGTTTTCATTTTCAAAAACCTCGCATTCTACATCAGAGCACTTTGCATTTTTTAATCCAATCAGTTGTTCTTTTATGCTTGACTCAAGCTTGTCGGTATAGACTCTCATAACCTGTCTTGACTGCACCATATTCAACCTTTGCTCGTTTTGAGCAGATGATTGGCTCATCTGCTCTGGAGGGTTTCCAATATCAGGCAGGTCAAACTTCAGTTCCCCACCCAGCGCCTTGACAACAGGAGACATGATTGTAACAACAACCAGAATACCTGTAACAAACCCAATGTACTTCTTGGTTTTACCGCTTGGCAGCAGAATTTCAATAAGGACGACAAAGAAGACAATTGCAGCTATATTTGATACCCATCTTTCCAGAGCTTCAATCATTAATTTTCCTCCTTCCTGCTATCTTATCATGGTAGATATAGTTCCTGTCTTGACAAGCATGGTTATTGCTACAATAAACATAAAGCCAACAGAAACAACCACTGAGAACAGCAGTGTCAGCGTCCCGCCAATATCATTGAGACAGCTTGTAATTCTTGAATCTGCTATGGGCTCTACCAGTACTGCAGCAAACTTATAAATAAGGATTAGTGCCAGAATTTTTATGAGCGGTACAAGCACTATACTGAGTACAATAAGCAAGCCAATAATCCCTACAGAATTCTTAATCAACAACGAACACCCTAAAACCGTTTCTACCGCATCGGATAAAATCTGGCCTACAACAGGTACCGATTTCGAAAAGGCAAACTTTGCCGTTTTTCCTGTAACCCCGTCTATTGCGGCACCCAGATTTGCCTCAATAGTCACAACCGCAACAAATACGGTCAGAATAACTCCCATAACCCAGACACTTACAGTCCTGATAAATCCGGCAAGCTTTGAGAGCGGTACCTTGTTCGAAATATTCCCCACGATTGAGAGTACAGCTACCAGGAATACCACCGGAATCATTACAGCGCCCAGTATTGTTCCAGATACCTCAACAACCATTGTTATAACAGGATAGAGTGCTGCTGAGGAAGTAATGTTTCCGGTTGAAACAAGGAGGGATATCAGAACCGGTATCAGCGCCTGCATGAAACCCACCATATCATATATGGCCTGCTGTCCAACTGCTATGGCATCCTTAAACCCAACTATTATCAGCGAAACCATCAGCAGGTAACATGCGTAAAAAGCAATTTCACTTGTCTCCCCTTCGAAGTTGTCCTGCAGGTTTTTCAGAAGTCCGCAGAGAATCCCGATTATGACTACCTTAATTATCACTATTATGTTTGAATTTATCTCTTTTAGAAAGTATCCTGCCGCTCTGCCCAATATACCCTTTGTATCGAAGTTAAGGTTTCCACTGGAAATTTCACTTATCAGTTTGTTGGTATCAAGTTCCGGTATTATTTTTTCTTCATGATTATTAAAGCCTTCTACTATTTTGTTGAGGTTAAGTACATCGGTCTGCTCACTGCTCAAGTCTGCCTGAGCCTGCGTGTGCCCTGACCAAAACAAGATAACTACTATACTTATGCATATTGTTAAAACCTTGAATATCTTTTGCATGTCTATCCCTCAAAACCAAATGTCTTTATACTTAAGGCATTATCTTCATAAGAAGCGTCAGCAGTGCCCCGAAAATCGGTACCGCCAAGGTTACTATGACAACCTTGCCCGCAAATTCAACCTTTGATGCCAGCGCAGATTCACCTGAGTCTCTGCATATACTTGATGCAAACTCAGAAATATATGCTATACCTGTTATCTTAATGATTGTACCCAGGAAGCCTGCTTCCACTCCGGCCTTCTGAGCAAAAGTACCAATCAATTCAATCACCGCCGATAGCTTGGTCATCATAAGAATAAATATTATGGTACCGGCCAGTATTGTAATCTGCATGGATATCTCCGGCTTCTGAGACCTCAAAACTACAGCAACCGCTGCCGCAATCAAAGCTATACCTATTACCTTGAATATCTCCATTTCCCGACACACCTTTTCCTTCGCATATAATGAAACGGTGTTATGCTTTTCACTCTGAAGGTTTGATTATACCCTCATTACAAATTAAACACCGATTTAACCGTATCAAAGAGTTTGCTTACTTCCTTAATTACCATCATTAATACAACTATTAAGCCTGTAAGTGTTGTCAGCATCGCTTGTTCCTCCCGTCCGGCCCTTATCAGGACCTGGTTTAGAACGGATACAAGAATACCAATTGCAGCTATCTTGAATAATAAATCTATACCCATAAAAACCTCCACCTGCCGTCAGCCACCGGTAAGTTGTCCAACACCCGGCGCTGAACCTTTTATTCATATTATCTAGAAGAGTACAATTACTATTGCCATCCCTGTAAGAACTCCCAAGCTTCTAAACATTTTTTCCACTTTTCTTCTCTCATCATCTGCCTTCAGCTCCTGCTGTTTGAGCTGCTCTGCCACCAGCCTGAGGCTCTTGAGTTGGCTTTCGGAATCCATCTCCCCCAGCGAATTACCAAGCCCGACTAAGACCTCCTTGTCCTCTTTGTTAAGACAAAGATACGGCATCATCCCATCAACAGCTGTTTTCCAGGCATCACTGGCAGTGACTTTTGAATCTGATATTAGTACTGCAGTATTGGCAAATAGCTCTCCTGTCCTCTCCTCAATGGTTTTTGATATATTCAGCAGTGCATCAGGCAGAAGACTGAATGCAAACTTGACTTCAATTTCCAGCATATGCAGTGCAGTAACCAGACTCCTTAGCTGCCTGACCCTGTCGACCTTGTTTTTGGCAAAAATCATCCCAAGTAAGGTAGTGGATATCAGAACCATCAAACAACCAAGCAGTTTTAATATCATTCAATCACCCCGATTTTGATATTGTCTATATGCCTGCAGAATCCAGCTGGTTGGTTATATATATACGTCAAGCTGTATACTCCTTGGCGGCTTCGTGCATGCAGTAAACAGGCCTAAGGGTGGTCCCATCATAGACTGCCTTGATTGTACCCGGGCCGGAGCTGCTGCCCAGAAGTATAATCCTTCCGAATACTTTTTCAGTAATGAGCTCTTTTAATCCTGGCCGCAGTAGAATATCCTCAATACAGTTTCCATGTGCCGTCGAGATTACTGATATTCCGGCACTCAATGCCGTCAGAACAGCCTTCGCATCATCAATTGAACCAATCTCATCTGTTGCAACAATCTCAGGACTCATGGACCTCACCATCATCATTAATCCTTCGGCCTTAGGACAGTTATCCAAAACATCGGTTCTCTCTCCCAGGTCATTCTGCGGTATACCTTTGAAACATGCAGCCAGTTCGGACCTCTCATCAACTACTCCTACGGTTCTTCCCCTTAATCCAAGCCTCGGTATTCCATTACTTATCTGCCTTACGGCATCTCTTAGCAGGGTTGTTTTACCACATCCTGGCGGCGAGACTATCAAGGTATTGGTAAAGCAACCATCCCTTACTGAAAAATCCATCAGCATATCTGCAGCTCCAATGACCTGCCTTGCAATCCTTATATTGAGGCTTGAGAAATACTTAATATTTTCTATGGCCTTATGCTGGCAGATTACCTTGCCGGCTAGTCCTACCCTATGTCCTCCTTTAAGGGTAAGGAATCCTGCCCTTATTTCTTCCTGGACGGCATAGATTGAATTCCGGCTCATAAGCCCAAGGCTTTGTGAGATATCGTCCTGACTTACGACTCCCTGTTGTAATACCTCATTTATTAGCTCTCCCAGCCCAACTTCTCCACCTTTAGTAGATAGTGCAGGACAGCGGCCGGTTCTTAATCTTATTTCATAGATTTGGTCCCATTGATACCCGGGAATCAGCTCTAGATATGTCTTTATCCTGTCAGCCAATACAATCAAAATATCCCTTTTAACAGCTTCTCCTACCCTGCTCATCATAACACCTCTTTTGTGCTTATTGATTCCTGCTTTGGTTTAATATAATTTATTAACAGTTGTCCAATTTTAGAACAAAAAAAAAGAGCCAGGCTCTTTCCCACAATTGTAAATTTACTTAATTTTTTCTTGTGGCAAAATATCCGGGAAGGTCCACAAACAACTCTCCTCCCTTACTGCTTCTCACTCCTAAGCTAAGCAGGTCAAAAGTCCTCCTCAGCCCTTCTTTTATTGCTCTTGCCCTCACTTCACCTATACCGTCAACATCATCCAGTTCTTCTATTGACGCCTTCAGAACTCCCTGGAGATTAACAAACTTCTCAGTCAGGTTCCTTATTATATTCATCGGAAGCTTGGGAAGCTTACTCATTATTCTGTAACCTCTGGGGGTAAGATTCAGGTCAAGTGCCGATACTCCTCCGTGGTACCCCAGCGCCTTACATATATGGTTGATATCCATCAGTTCCTCATTTGATAATGCTCTGACTAAACCTGCAACCTCTTCGACCTCCATGTTCCTGTCGGGAAACATGTAGTCTTCAATTACAAGCAAGCCCTCCTTTTCGGTATTACCAACAAGCTCTTCCAACTGCATACTTACTAGCCTTCCTTCATTTCCTAGTTCAATAATGTATCTTCTAATCTCATCCACAATCCTCATAACCATTTCAGTTCTCTGCACCACAACAGCTACGTGTTCAAGGGTAACAATATCATGAAACTCGTTTATACTCAGATTGTTTAGTGCCGAGTCAAGTACATTCTTATATTTTTCCAGTGTCTGCAGTGCCTGATTAGCCCGTGAAAGTATTGTGGCAGAATCCCTTAGGTAATACCTGTCATAGCCCTTGTACAGGGTTATTACGCTTCTCCTCTGAGAAATGCATATTACCAGTTCACCGGTTTGCTTTGCTGTTCTCTCTGCTGTCCTATGTCTCGTTCCGGTTTCAACGGTAGGTATCTTAGGGTCTGGAATAAGCTGGGCGTTGGCGTAAATAATATTCTTTATATCCTTGCTTAGTATGATTGCTCCATCCATCTTTGCAAGTTCATAAATATTAGCAGGAGTATACTCCTTATTGATAAGGAAACCTCCGTCCACCAGACTCATAACTTCATCTGTATCACCAACAACTATAAGCGCTCCGGTTCTTGCTTTGAGAATGTATTCCAGTCCTTCCCTCAGCATAGTTCCAGGTGCAATTGACTTGAGTATGCCTACCAATTCATTTTCCCTTGTTTTTTCCTCGCCCACGTATACCCCTCCATATTAAGTATACACATTTCAGTATGCATGTCATTCATTATGAGCTGTTAATTTTGTTTCTTAAAATATTATAAAATAATCGGAACCAATCAGCCAAGGCAGTATTCCAGTGCCTGTTTAACATCATTTATTCCGATAATCTCAAGCCTTCCGGTCCTATCTGTTAATTTAACATTGCCACCGGGAATAACACAATACTTAAATCCGGATTTTTCTGCTTCGTTTAGCCTCTTTTCAATATTACCTACGGAACGAACCTCTCCGGTAAGTCCAACTTCTCCCATAACCACCATTTCAGGTTTAGTGCCTGCATTCTTAAAGCTCGAAGCTATTGCAACCATTACACCCAAATCAATAGCGGGCTCGTCCAGCCTCAGCCCTCCAACAACATTAACATATACATCCTGGTTATGGAGATTTAGTCCAAGCCTTTTTTCAAGCACGGCTGTTAAGAGGACCACCCTGTTATAATCCAGTCCGTTGGCCATTCTTCTCGGCAGTCCGAAAGGAGTAGGGCTGACAAGTGCCTGAATCTCTACCAGAATCGGTCTTGTTCCCTCCATGGTTGGAACTATAACAGAGCCCGGCATATCACCAGGCCGTTCGGATAAAAGGACCTTTGATACATCAATTATTTCGGCCAGGCCATGCTCTTTCATTTCAAATATACCTATTTCATTGGTAGAGCCAAACCTGTTCTTTATTGCCCTAAGTATCCTATAGGAAAAATTCCTGTCACCTTCAAAGTAAAGTACAGCATCCACCATATGTTCCAGGACCCTTGGCCCTGCAATTGCCCCTTCTTTGGTAACATGCCCTATGAGCACCGTTGCAATATTCCTCTTCTTGGCAATACGCATAAGCTTTGCTGCCGCTTCCCTGACCTGGCTTACACTGCCCGGTGCAGAGGCTATCTCCTCACTGTACACCGTCTGTATCGAGTCAATAATCAACAGCTCAGGTTTAAGCCTGTCTACTACATTCTCAATCAAATCAAGATTATTTTCCGAAACAAGCATGAGCTGCTCTCTATTTGCTCCCAGTCTGTCAGCACGCATCTTAATCTGGCGAATGGATTCTTCACCTGAGACGTATAAAATCGGGCCATCCAGACTGATGGAGTTGCATACCTGCAGAAGCATGGTGGATTTTCCGATTCCAGGGTCACCTCCAACAAGGATAAGCGAACCCTTGACCATACCTCCTCCCAGCACTCTGTCAAGTTCACCAATACCTGTAATAAATCTTTCCTCATCAGCATAGGAAATCTGGTCAAGCCTGACAGGCTCTGCACCCGGTTCTCCCGATACTGTCCTTGTATTCTTCTCCCGGAGCTCTTCTACCAGCGAACCCCACTTATTACAGGACGGGCACTTCCCGAGCCACCTTGGGGATTCGTAGCCGCATTCCTGACAGACAAAATGAGTCTTGGTCTTAGCTATTCCGAACACTTCCTTTACGTGTTAATTATGATTACACTTATAATATCTTTAATGAATATGGATTGCAAATATATATTATTAGCAGAACCTTACTCAATAAAACCAGCTACTACACCCTTTGGAGGCAGTGGCATCATCTGTTGGAAGCTCCATTCAGCTTCGACAAAGCTATCATCTTTATACAGGATATTTACCTTCTTTTGCCTTTCAACCTGTTCAGGCAGGACTGCATCAAAATTCAGTTCAGTATCTGAACAGCCATCCCTGTTTGCCAGGAAGAATACACACCTTCCAGAACTGTTATCAAAATAGCTGAACCCTATCAGCTTACTGTCTCCCTGAAATTCATGCTGATATACAAAGTTCTCACGCTTGCATACATCTGCAAAACGTTTTCTTATTGCCAACGCTTTTCCTAGAACTTCCCGTATCCGACTGCCTTTTTCGTTTGTCCAGTGCAGGCAGTAGTTATCAAAAAAAGCCAGCTTACCGTGCATAGGATCATCCCTGTCCAGTACGAATCTTCCTTCCTCTGTATTATCAAGCCCAAGGTTCATGGGTTGAATCTCTCCAACTTCCATGCCGTTATTTATCATTGGAATAGTATTTGGTGTAAAACAGCTCATTAAAAGCATTAACTCCAGGCTCTTCATATCCCTATAGCGAAGGGCTGCCCTTGGCGTGTCAGGTGTCTCAAGCGCCGATGTTACCGGCAATATGGAATATATCAGGGAATTGGTAATCATCTCGTAAAATCCGTTTGTCTCAATATACTTGTATATCAGCCAAAGACATCCGGTCATAAAATCAAAACCTTCGTCTTTCGCTGTACTTGACTTGGTTGTATCAAATTCCTCGGACCAGAACAGGAAATCAGGATTGTTCTCTTTAGCTTTTGAAATTATATCCTCGTTCAGCTCAACCGGAAGTGCATGTCCCATATCTATCCTGGCCCCGTCTATCCCAAAGTTCTTCTGGTAGTAAGGAATAACTCCTACTGTATAATCCCAGAGTTCAGTATTGAGCAGTTGGCCGCCGTATAAGCTTAGTTTAGCTGTGTCAGGCAGGATGAAGGGTGCCTGGGTATCACTCACAAAGTTCCTTGCCTTTTCATGTACATCGAAATAAAATCTGAGATACGTGACATCGGTCCATGGAGGCTGAGGGTCGTTGATAACAGGTGGAAATCCCGGGGCTGTAGTTATGCCGAACTGTTCCTCAATTAAACCCAGCATATTCTCTCCGGTTTTCCTATGCCTGCTGACTATAGTCTGCCATTCTAGAGAATCAATTTTATCCGGAGACTGTGTAAACTGGTTAAGGTATTCTTTTATACCATCACACATATACAAATTATGAAGTATATCATCCCTCACCTCGGTAAGTTCTCCTAGACTGTCAATGTAGGGAACTCCGAATGTATCTTTGCATCTGCTGTTTATCCAGTAGAACCAATCCGGATGTTCAGCCATAATATCACAGTCCCTTGCAGCCGCCCTGAATACAAAATCCAGCATCACCTTTATTCCAAGCATGTGGCAGGCCTCAACAAAAGCCTTAAACTCAATATTAATCATTGACTCAGCATTCCCGCCAATTAAACCGTCATGAAGGTTTGTGTCAATTTTATATATGTTCTTAATTGCATACGGACTCCCTATTTCCCCCTTCTTATACATATCGCTGTACTCAAATATGGGCAGAAGATAGATAATATCAACGTTGAATTTCTTTAGATATGGCAAGAGGCAAATGGCTTTGAGAAATGTGCCTGCACAAAAACGGCCGTCACTATAGTGATTCCAGGCTGTAAACATTCTCGGAAGCATGCTGTAGATAATACTGGAGCCTGGGTCTATTCTGCAGTCTCTATCCTTCTCCGATTCCATTAAATTATCTGTCGAACTTGATTGGGGGATAATACACCCCTCGATACAGGAAATCATAAAATCATAAGGGTTTACGTTAATTTCCCCATCTCTGGTGGAAACTTTCCTGTATTCTCTAAAGTTGAAACTGTTCCATACCTCCGGAATAAAAAACTCTCCCTTAAAACCTTGTCTTCTGCTTTTAAGCTGATTCAGGATTATTTCTAAGTTATCCATACTCACCCTCATTAATATATATAAGTCACTGTAGAATTAAAATTATGTCTACATCGACCTGCTGTTGTCATTCCGAGCGAAGCGTAGGAATCTCAGACCCTGAATTCGCTATTGGCGGTTGGCTCCTGGCTTTTGGCTTTGAGCTTTTTACCAATAGCCAACAGCTAACAGCTAGCAGCCGGGATTTCCGTCTGAGATTGCCGCACTTCTCCGGCACACAGCAAGTAGGTTTTTTAGGACTATTCTGTGTGCCGGATACGTTCGCAATGACACTGGTTAGGCTACGTAAGTTTTTAAAGTTTTATAGTAATTTATCGCTATTTTGATTGATTCTTTCCTAGCAGAATTACCACAGACCTTGGTCCAAGAACTATCTCAGATTGATTGTCCAGCAGACGCTCATGCCCAACACTGCATATATCATCGGGGGACTGCAGTCCGG
>JAWLGL010000024.1:0-15899 GCA_041685035.1 Clostridia bacterium | reverse complement strand
AGACAAAGGAGGTAAGTTGATGCAAGGCATTGATCCTAGCACCATGGAATTAAAAGAAAAAGTAGTCAGCATAAACAGGGTGGCCAAGGTTGTAAAGGGTGGAAGAAATTTCAGGTTCAGCGCTCTCGTAATTGTGGGTGATGAAAATGGCCACGTTGGAGCAGGCATGGGTAAGGCAACCGAAATTCCTGATGCAATAAGAAAAGGAATTGAAGATGCTAAAAAGAACATGATACAGGTTCCACTGTTAGAAACAAGCATACCTCATGAAGTTCTTGGACGGTATGGAGCAGGAAGGGTTCTGCTTAAACCGGCAGGAGCAGGTACGGGAGTCATAGCAGGAGGACCGGTAAGGGCCGTTCTCGAGCTGGCAGGAATCAGAGATATAAGGACAAAATCCCTTGGTTCAAACAACCCAAGAAACATGGTTAATGCTACCATGAAAGGACTGTCCGAACTAAAGACCATTAATGAAGTGGCAAAGCTCAGGGGAAAAGACCCAAGTGAAATCATAGGATAGTAGAATCTTAAAATCAGTGACTTAGACAAAAAAGTCTGGGCTGATAGGTTGACAATATATTTAACCCGGAATACAATCTTTGAGGTTGAGGAGGTGTAATAGGTGAAACTAAATGAACTAAAACCTGTCAAAGGTGCAAGAACCGAACCGAAAAGGAAAGGAAGAGGTATTGGTACAGGAAACGGTAAAACCTCCGGGAGAGGACATAAAGGCCAGAAGGCTCGTTCAGGCGGCGGAGTAAGACCGGGATTTGAAGGAGGGCAAATGCCTCTTTATAGAAGACTGCCCAAAAGGGGTTTCAAGAATATTTTTGGCAAAGAATATGTGGAGGTTGATTTATCAAAGCTAAACGCATTTGATGACGGGACGGTTGTAACGAAGGAACTGTTGAAATCATCTGGGATTGTAAAAAATTTCAAAGATGGTATAGTAATATTAGGTAATGGGGAAATTAACAAAAAACTCACAGTCAAGGCATCAAGAGTTACCAAAGGTGCTGCGCAGAAGATAGAAGCAGCAGGGGGAAAGGTCGAGGTGGTATAAAGTGTTTCAAACCTTGAAGAATGCATGGAAGGTGCTTGATTTAAGAAAAAAAATACTGTTTACCATAGCAATGCTTCTGGTATTCAGGTTAGGTTCTTTTATACCTGTGCCGGGGTTGGACAGGGAAGCCATGGAAGGCATAATGGCTGCCGGGGGAGACCTATTTGCTTTCTTTGATAACATCACAGGCGGTGGTCTATCAAACCTGTCGATTTTTGCAATGAGTATTACCCCTTATATTAATGCATCAATCATTATGCAGCTCTTAACAATTGCCATACCCCGCCTTGAAAAACTGGCTAAAGAAGGGGAAGAAGGCAGAAAGATAATTGCCCAGTACACAAGGTACGGTACTGTTGTGCTGGCACTGATTCAGGCAATTGGGCTGTATGTATCGCTTGCGTTAAGTGGAGCCGTCCATCAGCCGAGCTTTGTAACCGGACTAACCGTAGTTCTGACGTTTACGGCCGGAACAGCGTTCCTGATGTGGCTGGGGGAACAGATAACCGAGTATGGCATAGGAAATGGTATTTCACTGCTGATTTTTGCAGGAATCATTTCACAGGTACCAGCTGGAACAGTATATCTGGTGGGCAAAGCACAGGATAACCTTTGGATGTGGCTTGGAGTAGCCTTGCTTCTAGCATTCATGCTGGCTGCTATTGCAGGGGTTGTATGGGTACAGCAAGCTGAAAGAAGAATACCGGTCCAGTATGCTAAAAGGGTAGTTGGCAGGAAGATGTATGGAGGGCAGAGTACCCACATTCCAATTAAGGTTGCTATGGCCGGTGTTATCCCGATTATATTTGCAATGTCAATAATGATGTTCCCAGGTACCATTATGAGGTTTATGAACCCCAATCCAACCGGTATATGGTTATGGATTTCCAATAATATTTTTTCTCCGAGCAGTGTGGTGTATGCTCTGTGTAATGCACTTTTAATTGTTGGTTTTACATTCTTCTATACCTTTGTAATATTTAATCACGTTGAAGTTGCAAACACATTGAAGAAAAATGGCGGATTCATTCCAGGGATAAGAGCCGGTAAGCCCACAGCTGACTATATTAAAAACGTTCTTAACAGGGTTACTATGTTCGGGGGCTTGTTTTTGGCAACAGTATCCGTAATTCCATACGTGATTCAGTGGACTACTCCTTTCGAGAACATATACTTCGGAGGAACGGCATTGCTTATAGTAGTTGGTGTTGCGCTTGACACTGTAAAACAACTGGAATCTCAAATGCTGGTAAGACACTATAAGGGATTCCTGGAATAAGAAGCTGGTTTCCAAATGGAAAGCATTTTGGGGAAAACCAGGAAGCCTGATTTGCCAACATTGCAGTTATACCCAAACAGTTGAGGAGGATGACAATGAGACTTATCATCCTGGGGGCCCCCGGTGCAGGAAAGGGTACACAGGCGTCCATAGTATCACAGAAATTAAATATACCTCATATTTCGACCGGGGAGATATTCAGGGATAATATAAAGAGTAATACTGAACTGGGAAAACTGGCTGAGGAGTATATTGATAAGGGGCAGTTGGTCCCAGATGAGATAACTATCAGGATTGTAAAAGAAAGATTGGAGCAGGACGACTGTAGCCGGGGTTTTATCCTTGACGGATTCCCAAGGACGGTTGCGCAGGCTGATGCTTTGGAATCAGAGCTCTGCAAGGTGCATCAATGCATAACCAAGGTTTTGGATATTGACGTAAATGATGATGAAATTGTTTCCAGGATGATGGGGAGAAGGGTTTGTACCAGCTGCGGCGCTACCTATCACGTAAAATATAAACCTCCGGTTATTCCGGGGAAATGTGATGTATGCAACCAGTTACTTGAACAGAGACATGACGATACGGAAGAAACCCTCAGGAAACGTCTTCAGGTATACCATAGACAGACAGAGCCTCTTATAGAATACTATAGAGCTAAGGGTTTGTTAACGGTGGTAAAGGGTGAAGAGGATGTAAAGCATACTACGGCAAAGGTTCTGAGAGCGCTGGGTGTGGAATAACAAAGGTTGTTTAAATCCACAGATGTAGGATTTATAGTCAGGGATAATGGTTTTAGGAGGACCGAATGGTATCTATCAAGTCTGAAAAGGAAATTCAGCATATGCGCAATGCAGGCAGGGTTGTTGCCTTGGCTCATAAACAAGTAAGTTTATCTATTAAACCCGGGGTTACAACTGCTGAACTGGATGCAATAGCTGAAAAAGTGATAAGGGATAGTGGAGCTGTTCCATCTTTTAAAGGCAGAGAAGGTGCCAGAGGAAGTATATTTCCGGCAACCATATGTGCATCTGTAAATGATGAGGTAGTCCATGGTATTCCGGAAAAAAGAGTTCTTAAAGAAGGCGATATAATAAGCTTAGACATTGGAGCATTCCTGGAAGGATATCATGCTGATTCGGCCCAAACCCATCCTGTCGGAAGAATTTCTGAAGATGCAAGACGGCTTATAGATGTTACCCGGGAGAGTTTCTATGAAGGGATAAAATATGCTTTAAGCGGCAACAGGCTATCGGATATTTCAAATGCTGTCCAGGTTTTTGTAGAAACCAACGGATATTCGGTAGTAAGAGATTTTGTTGGCCATGGTATCGGAAAAGAACTTCAGGAAGACCCGCAAATCCCTAACTTCGGAAGGCCAGGGTATGGTCCTAGATTGGTTCCGGGAATGACCCTCGCTATAGAACCGATGGTGAACATGGGGGACTTCAAGGTAGAGATACTTCCCAACAGCTGGACTGTAGTAACAGCTGATGGAAGTCTGTCCTCACACTATGAGCATACAATATTAATAACTGAAGGTAAGCCTGAAATATTGACAAAAATTTAGATATATATCTTGAACTTACAGAAAAAATAGTATAAAATAAATTGTTGTTTTCGATATGGCAGACAAGTAATATATTTCAGTGGACCTTTAGTTATGGTTTTGAGGTGAGCACACAATAATGGAACTCGGTCAGGTTGTACTGTCCAAGTGTGGTAGGGATAAAGGTAGATATCTGATAGTTGTAGGTTTAAATGAAAGCAAGGAATTTGTATACCTATCGGATGGAGATATAAGAAAGCTGGAAAAGCCTAAGAAAAAGAAAGTTAAACATATTGTTCCGGTGTGTGTTGACGAGGTACTTAGCAGTAAGCTGGTAAAGGGAGAGAGGATATCTAACCCTGAACTGAAGAGACATATCAGGGACCTTGCCCAAAAGAAGCAGTATGCTGGTTCCGGAAGCAGCGTATTTGATATTGAAGGAGGCTGATACCATGACTAAAGAAGATATAATTGAGGTTGAAGGTACTGTCGTAGAGGCACTGCCTAATGCGGTGTTTCAAGTGGAACTTGACAACGGGCACAGGATTCTGGCGCATATATCTGGAAAACTGAGAATGAATTTTATAAGAATACTGCCCGGAGACAAGGTAACAATTGAGTTGTCCCCATATGACCTTACCAGGGGCAGAATAACCTGGCGGGCAAAGTAATAACTAAGAAATAATTTTTTGTTTTCATAATTAATTGATACTGTATACAAATGGAGGGTAGAAAATGAAAGTACGACCATCAGTAAAACTCATATGTGAAAAGTGCAAATTTATCAGAAGAAAAGGCAGGCTCAGAGTAATCTGCCAGAACCCTAAGCATAAGCAAAGGCAGGGATAGTTGCTTTGATATGGCTTTGAAAACAGATTTCATTGTAAGGTAGCGGCTGATGAAATAGCAGATTGAAAGAATTTTATGACTGTTTCATATCCTTGCAGTGTAATTTACAACATATATTACGATTTTTTAGGAGGTGTACTAAATGGCTCGTATTGCGGGCGTAGATTTGCCTAGAGATAAAAGAATTGAAGTCGGGCTAACCTATATCCTTGGAGTAGGAAGGTCGGTATCAAATCAGATTCTCAATGCTACAGGCATTAACCCTGATACACGGGTAAGAGACCTTACTGACAGTGAAATCAGTAAGTTAAGAGAATACATTGATAAGAACTGCAAGGTCGAGGGAGACCTGAGAAGAGAAGTATCGCTTAACATTAAAAGACTTATTGAAATTGGCTGCTATAGGGGTATAAGGCATAGGAAAGGTCTACCTGTAAGAGGTCAGAGGACCAAAACAAATGCCAGGACAAGAAAAGGCCCCAAGAGAATAGCAGGAGTTTCAAGAAAGAAATAGGAGGTAGGATAGGTAAATGGCTACAAAGACTGCTGGTGCTAAGAAGACTACCAGAAAGAGAAGAGAACGCAAAAATATTGAAAAAGGTGCGGCTCATATTCAGTCTACTTTTAACAATACTATTGTTACCATAACTGATACTGCTGGAAATGCTTTATCTTGGGCTAGTGCCGGAGGCTTGGGCTTCAGGGGTTCAAGAAAGAGTACACCCTTTGCCGCTCAGATGGCAGCTGAAACTGCTGCAAAAGCGGCAATGGAGCACGGACTGAAATATGTTGAAGTCTATGTCAAAGGTCCGGGCTCAGGCAGGGAAGCTGCTATTCGTGCTCTGCAGGCAGCAGGATTGGAAGTAAGTCTGATAAAGGATGTTACTCCCATTCCACATAACGGATGCAGACCACCCAAGAGAAGAAGAGTCTAAGATTTTTAGGAGGTGTAAATATAGATGGCAAGATATACAGGAGCCTCATGCAGGCTTTGCCGGAGGGAAGGTGAAAAACTCTTCCTGAAGGGTTCTAGATGTTATACAGACAAATGCGCTGTGACAAGAAGACAGTATGCTCCTGGCGAACATGGTCAGCAGAGAAAGAAACTGTCTGAATATGGGATACAGCTGAGAGAGAAACAAAAGGCCAAGAAGTTTTATGGAATTTTGGAGAACCAGTTCAGAAAGTATTTTGATATGGCTGCAAAAACCAAGGGTATAACGGGTGAAAACCTTTTAAAACTTTTGGAAACAAGGTTTGACAATATTGTATACAGGCTTGGTTTTGCCAGGTCAAGGACTGAAGCAAGGCAGCTGGTAAGGCACGGGCACTTCAATATAAACGGCAGGAAGGTTGATATTCCTTCATATATATTGAAGCCCAATGACCTTGTGGAAGTGCGGGAAGGCAGTAGAGACAATGAAATATTCAACGAGATTCTGGATGTCACCGGCAGCAAGGTTGTACCTGAATGGCTTAGTGCAGACCATGAAGCCTTAAAGGGTACAGTAGTGGCTATACCTTCTAGAGAAGATGTAGACCTGCCTGTACAGGAACACATGATAGTTGAGCTTTACTCGAAGTAATCAGGTTGGTTGATGAAATGTAAACCATATCAAAACCAATGGAATTAAGTGAGCCAACAGCCAACAACCAATATGAAAAATGGAGGTAAATGATGATAGAGATAGAAAAACCCAAAATAGAGTGTGTAGAAGTATCTCCTGACAATACGTTCGGAAGATTTACCGTGGAACCTTTGGAAAGAGGATACGGAACTACACTGGGAAATTCTTTGAGAAGGATTCTACTTTCCTCACTTCCAGGTGCGGCTGTGACATCAGTTAAGATTGATGGAGTGTTGCATGAATTCTCAACAATAAATGGTATTATTGAAGATGTTACGGAAATAATTCTCAATATCAAGGGGCTTGCGATAAAAGTCCATACAGATGAGACCAAGACTCTGTATATAGAAAAAACCGGGGAAGGTCCTGTTACAGCTGCTGATATTAAGGCAGATGCTGATGTTGAAATTCTCAACCCTGAACTCTATATCGCCACTCTGGCTGAGAATGGCAGGTTGTATATGGAGATAACCGTCGACAAGGGAAGAGGGTATGTTCTTGCAGATAAGAATAAGAACACAAACCATCCTATAGGTGTTATTCCTATTGATTCAATATACACACCTGTAAGAAAGGTTAACTTTGTTGTTGAGAATACCCGTGTTGGACAGGTAACTGACTATGACAAGCTTACTATAGATATCTGGACAAACGGAAGCATTACTCCATATGAAGCTCTCAGTTTAGGAGCAAAAATTTTAAATGAACACTTGAAGCTGTTCATTGACCTTTCAGATAATGCACGTAATGCGGAAATCATGGTAGAGAAAGAGGAAACAAAGAAAGAAAAGGTACTGGAAATGACAATTGAGGAACTGGATCTTTCGGTCAGATCTTACAATTGTCTGAAGAGAGCAGGAATAAATACAGTGGAAGACCTTATTGCCAGAACCGAAGAAGACATGATGAAGGTTAGGAACCTTGGAAGAAAGTCGCTTGAGGAGGTAGTCCAGAAGCTTGATGCATTAGGATTGTCTCTTGCTCCGACGGAAGAATAATGTATGATGGTATTACAGGAGGTGTAATTATAGATGACCGGAACTAGAAAACTGGGACGTCCTACCGATCAGAGAAAAGCAATGCTGAGAAGTCTTGTTACTGCTCTGCTTCAGAATGGACGGATTAGGACTACTGAAGCAAGGGCGAAAGAAGTTAGACGCCTTGCTGAAAAGCTGATTACAACTGCAATAAAGGAACGTGAAAATGTTTCTAGTGCAGAAAAATGGGTAAGCAGACCCAAGCGGGACAGCAAGGGCGCAAAGCTTACTAATGCGGTTACCAGCAAAAATGGTAATAAGTACTACAAGGTTGAAAGAGAAAAGGTTAAAGAAATGGTTACCATTGATAATCCTGCCAGACTTGCTGCCAGAAGAAAGATTATGGCGGTAGTCTATAAGGTTAAGGATTCCAAGGGTAATAACATTGATATTCCTACAAAGCTTTTTGAAGAGATTGCTTTGAAATACAAAGACAGGAATGGCGGGTACACAAGGATTCTGAAGCTGGGTCCCAGAAGAGGAGATGCAGCTGAGGAAGTGATACTTGAACTGGTTTAGCTTCTAAGCAGCACATAACATGGGGAACAGATAAAACTGTTCTCCATTTTGTTATAGTGACAGGGAAGGGGCTTACAAGGGAAATAAATTAACCGCGCATAAGTGCTGCAAAACTAGAGCAGCTGGGCCTTTGCTCAATAGAATCTCCCATAAAATCTCAATAGCATCGGGAAGCAGCCTGCAGGAAAAATGATTAATCGCTCATAAGTGCTTCAAAATCAAGATAAACTGAATGCTTGTTATACTAAATTTCAGACCGGAATTAATTCGCCATCGTGGCTCAGTAATTCCTAGAATTGACGTCCTGTCAATTCTTTCTGAAATTTGAGCATAATTGTAGGCCCGGGCTTTGGCTGGGCACAAGTCCCAGCCGTATGCCCTGGGCTACCCGAGGCATTTGGATTTCTCCATAACTTATTCGCAGTTAATTCATCTCCCCTGCATCTAGAAGCAATTTAGGCACTTCAAAGGATTACTTAGATTCCAGTCTCCAGTATCCAGTGTCGAAGGAGTTTAATCATATGCATAGAAATATCAGATTGTTAATTGAATATGACGGAACAGGTTATCACGGCTGGCAGAGGCAGGTTAATGCATTATCTGTCCAGGAGGTTATGGAAGATTCTATAGAAAAAATAGTCTGTCATCAGGTGAAACTGATAGGAGCGGGCAGGACTGATGCAGGGGTTCACGCCTTGGGGCAGACAGCAAATTTTTTTACCACAAGCAGTATACCTTTGGAGAGGATTGCCGACGCTCTAAATTCGGTACTTCCTGAAGATATTGTAGTCAGGGAAGCTAAGGAGGTTCCGGAGGAATTCCATGCTAGATACTCTGCAAAGGGTAAGAGTTATAAATATATAGTGAATAATGCAAAGTATCCTTCAGCACTTCAAAGAAAAAGGGAATATCATTACCCCTACAGGCTGGATTTTGAAATCATGGAGTGCTTGATGCATTTCCTCTTAGGTGAACATGATTTTAAAGGTTTTATGGCTTCAGGCTCATCAGTCCGGAATACAGTAAGAACCATAATCAAGGCTGAAATGAAAAGAGAACCTGACAGAGTAATTTTTAGTTTTCATGGAAATGGTTTCTTGTACAACATGGTTAGGATAATGGTAGGTACGATTCTTGAGGCAGGAAGGGGAAATATTTCAGTTGATGATGTGCAGGTAATTCTAAATCAAGGAGACAGGGCGAAGGCCGGAAAAACCGTACCTCCTTGTGGGCTGTACCTTGAACAGGTGTTTTATCCGATGACTACCGCCGCTAAGACTCCCCACTTCTTTAAGTAGGAGCATCAAAGATGGACACTATCGCTAAGATTTCTTTGAAATCAAGCGACTAGTAGTCTAAGCGGCGCTACGTCCCTGGATAATGGATTCTTGGATTCAGATGGAGCCAAAACTCCACCTGAATCCAAGAATCCTGTTTATTAGGGCAAGCATTCATTCTCATATTATCTTAAGTTTTTCATATCATATCATATAAGATTCTTTAATATGGAGTTGTCATGAAGAATCAGGTTTTACTTTTTCTTATACTGCCTTTAGCTGCGGTGATTCTTTTTTTTGCATGTTACGACAACAGGGGAAATAGCACTGCGTATAACCGCAAATCCAATTCCGGAGAGAATCAGCAGTTTCTTGGCAGAACCAAGATTATTGACAACCTTGTTCAGGCAGCAGACCTGAAAAAAGAAGATATTATTCAGTCCAACCTATGGGTTCAATATGTAGATATGGATGAAGACAGTGAGCTGGAATTACTGGTAAGCTACAGGCAGGAAATACACAAAGGGTACTTCTTCATATATGACTATAGAGATAGAAAATATATAGAAGTATTTGCAAAGCCATGGGCAGTCCAGAAAATGAGCGGCAGGGAGATAGTGACGGCAAGTGGGAACAGGGAGGTCCACAGGCTAATCTCAAATATCATCCACATGGAGCGCGGCAGGGTGCGAATAATGTGGAGTGCTGTTACTGAAGAGTACGATTATACCAATCCTTTGAGCGGCACTGAGCTGCACGGACACTACTATATTGATACAAATAGTGTCTTGCACTACTGCTATAAAATAGAGAAGACTGACAAGGATGCCAAAGTACTAAAGAGAGATTATAAAGAGCAGCTGTTTGTATGGGATGCAGCAGCCAACAGCTATATTAGAATTCAGTAATGAAATATAATAAAAATAAATTAGACCCTCCATCTTAATCTGGTAGGGTCTTATTTAAGGCTCCAGGTTACATAGCTTTTCCGGGCAGGAGATAATCAACTATTCCATAAATTATTGCACCGATGATGGCTCCCAGAATTGTAACACTGTATCCGACCACAAAGAACTGTGTGGCGTAAATTATCACTGCAGCTGCAATAAAACCCGTAATTCCTCTCCCAAAAGGTGAAGCATTGATTCCAGCAACAACATTAAGAAGATAATCCAAAACTGCAAGTATTATGGCTGCAACAATAAGAGGACCTATTCCTGTTATTGCAAAACCTGGCGTAAAGAATGCAGTTATTGCAAGGACTACGGCAGCTGCAACAAGCCTTACCAGTATCTGTGTTATGTCTAATCCCTTTTGTTGTTGCGCGGCCCTGTTATCTGCGTTACCTGTATCCATCCGAACACTCCCTTTCATTCATAGATTCAATTATAGTATTGTGAAAAAAAATATTTTTATACATATCTACTTCAAAAAATACCAAGAGTAATGGTTTCTTTCACAAGAATATTGCCAAGAATTTGGAGAATAATAAAAAAAACCTTTGTTGAATATATTCTGCAAAATTCAATTGAAATATTCCGGAGGAGAACATGCTGGTCATATTTTTTAGAGCACTTCTGCTCTACATAATAGTTGTAGTAGTTATGAGGATTATGGGAAAAAGACAGATTGGCGAGCTTCAGCCGTATGAATTGGTGGTTACAATTATGATAGCCGAACTGGCAGCGGTTCCTCTTGAAAGTACAGATGTACCACTGTTAAATGGTATTATTCCCATACTAACACTTCTGGCTGCCCAGATTACATTCTCATATATAAATCTCAGAAACGAGAAGATAAGAGGTATGGTCTGCGGCAGGCCGTCTGTATTAATTGAGGGAGGTAAGATTGTAGAACATGAATTCAGAAAACAGATATATAACCTGAACGACCTCCTTGAACAGCTGAGAGCTAAGAATTATCCCAATATTGCCGATGTGGAGTTTGCCATACTTGAAACCAATGGGCAGTTAAGTGTTATTCCAAAATCACAAAAGAGGCCTTTAACACCTGGAGATATGGATGTCAGCACCAAATATGAAGGCCTCCCGGTTAATCTGGTCATAGACGGGAAAATATTAGATAATAACCTGAAGAAGATAGGGTTAAACAGAGAATGGCTGTATAGTGAGTTTAAAAAACTGGGTATATCAGGTGCCAATGAATTACTGTTTGCAAATATTAATACATCCGGTGAAATTTTTTTCCAGAGAAAGGAGAAGATTTAGTATGAAAGCTGTTGCTTTAATCTTTGGGATACTGATTGTACTTTTCATATTAAGTACTCTTACATCAGAGTACATTGATGACTCATCTGCATCTATTACCCAACAGCTTGAGTATATGGAGAATAGTGTGAGGGAGGGGAAATGGAGAGAGGTTCGTGAAAGTATGTCGATGACTAAGAAAGAGTGGGAACATGTCCGGGATAAGTGGGCAATGATTATTGACCACGGGGATATGGAAAACATTAATTTAGGTTTTTCCAGGTTAAAAGAGTATATAGATGAACCTGACCCCACGCAAGCCCTTGCTGAGATTTCTGCTCTTAAACTGTTATTTGAGTAAATATCTGAGAGTCAGGAGTTCTCTTTAAAGAACATTCTTTAAATTTAATAAGCCCTGTTACAGCAGGGCTTATTAAATAAGAAATTATACTATTTTCCGCTTTTGCTCTTGATAAACTCATATGTTACTTTTTCCAGAGTGATTATTCTTTCCTGCCTGCAGTGCTGGCATATTAATTCGCGTTCTGTGCAGTTTCCTACAGGTTTTACTTTTCTACTTATAAACCACTTGTGGTCATCTTCTTTTGAACAAACTCCATTACCTTGGCTTAGTATCCTTGCGTTAACAATTTTCTCTTCATGCTCTATAATTTCCTGCACTTTCTGAGTTTTAACGTCCAGAGCCCAAAAGCTGTTGCGGTAACTCATTTTGGTTCCTCCCTTTTTCTTTTATTAGATTATCATCCTCAGTACAATTAGGTACATAACTGTTTAAACTTCCAGTACCGGAAATAACCGATACGTTGCCCCAAATAATGCTGCAGATTATTCTACAATTTTAACAGGAATCTGACGTAACATCAATATGAATATCACCATTATATTAACTTGCTATTTACTACTGATATGATAGAATATGATTGAAATTCGGTCGGTTATTTCTCTAACGTCCAAACCGGAAGGCTGATAGGAATGCTCATACTTGGAATAGACCCTGGAGTGGCTATTACAGGGTACGGGATAGTATCCAGTGAAGGGAACAGGTTTAAGATAATTGAATATGGAGTGGTCCTAACCGGTCCCGAGATGGAATTGGCACAAAGGTTATTGAAAATAAGCCAAAGTATAACTGCGATAATTTCAAGGTATAGGCCTGACGTCATGGCAATAGAGGAACTATTCTTTAACAAGAACGCCAAAACAGCCTTGACGGTTGGTCATGGAAGGGGAGTAGCTATACTGTCTGCAGCGTCCCAAGGCCTGCCGGTCTGTGAATATACTCCTTTGCAGGTCAAACAGGCAGTGGCTGGATACGGTAGAGCAGATAAATCACAGATGCAGAGTATGGTAAAAACGCTTCTGTGCCTGCCTGAGATTCCTAAGCCTGATGATGCTGCCGATGCACTTGCAGTTGCCATCTGTCATGCTCATTCTGCGGTAATGCTTGATAAGCTCAAACCGAGCCAGAGGTAAATCAGAAGTATAGTTTCAGTACCCTTGTGTTCCTCGGTGAATGGAAGATAGGGCAAGAGAAATACTAAACTAAGCTGTGTATAAGAAGGGGGTAGTACATATGGCAAAACCTATTGGAAACACCGATTTTATTAAGCTCCCTTTGTTCAGAAGGGGGAAGGTCAGAGACGTGTATGACCTGGGTAACAGGCTTATGATTATAGTAACGGATAGAATATCGGCCTTTGACGTTGTATTTCCGAATCTGATTCCCAGTAAGGGTGCAGTACTGAATAAGCTTTCGGAGTTCTGGTTTCACTTTACCGAAGACGTTGTGCCCAACCATATGGTAAGCACCGATTTTTGTGATTTCCCAGCCGAGGTATCTCAATACAGGGAAGAGCTTCAAGGGCGAACCATGATAGTGAAAAAGGCAGAGATGATTGATATAGAGTGCGTAGTAAGGGGATATTTAGCCGGATCGGGACTGAAGGAGTATAAGGAAACGGGTTCGGTATGCGGAATCAAGCTTCCTGGTGGACTAACAGAAGGAGATAAGCTCCCTGAACCTATCTTTACTCCTGCATATAAGGCTCATACAGGCCATGATGAGAATATCAGTCAGGAGCAGATGGCTGATAAAGTTGGAAAAGAAGTAACCGAACAGCTCAAGGAATTGAGCTTGGCACTTTATGAGAAAGCCTGCAAGAGGGCGGAGCAGGGAGGTATAATCCTTGCCGACACTAAATTCGAGTTTGGATTTATAGATGGGCGCATTAACCTGGCGGATGAGATATTCACCCCTGACTCCTCAAGATTCTGGAATATGGATGAGTACCAGCCTGGAGGACCTCAGAGAAGCTTTGACAAGCAGTATATGAGGGACTATCTTGAGTCCACCGGGTGGGATAAGAACCCTCCCGCTCCCGAACTTCCTGAATATGTTGTACAGAATACCGAGCTGAAATATTTGGAGGCGTACCAGAGGATTGTGGGAAGAAAACTGCCCGCAGGCCAAATGGCATAAGGAGGTAATAATGCTTACGTATAAGGATGCCGGTGTTGATATAGAGGCAGGGTATAAGTCGGTTGAATTGATTAAAAGCCATGTGAAAAAGACATTCAGGCCTGAAGTTCTGACAGACATAGGAGGCTTCGGCGCTCTTTTTTCAATTGCCAAAGACAAATACGACAATCCCGTGCTAGTTTCCGGTACTGATGGAGTCGGCACAAAGTTGAAAGTTGCATTTGAAATGGACAAGCATGATACAATTGGACAGGACTGCGTAGCCATGTGTGTTAATGACGTGGTTTGCTGCGGAGCTGAACCGCTTTTCTTTCTGGATTATCTTGCAGTTGGAAAGAATGTGCCTGAGAAGGTTGAGCAGATAGTAAAGGGAATTGCAGATGGATGCCTGCAGTCCGGCTGCTCGCTTATTGGCGGAGAAACTGCAGAAATGCCGGGTTTGTACAAGGAAGATGAGTATGACCTTGCCGGTTTTTGTGTAGGCATTGCTGACAAAGCCAGAATCATTGACGGCAGAGACATTATAGAAGGCGATGTTGTTATTGGACTTCCTTCGAGCGGGCTTCACAGCAACGGCTATTCACTGGCAAGGAAGGTGCTTGAGCCTCTGCATGAAAAGCTTAAAGAGCACAGCCATGAGCTTGGGTGTACACTTGGAGAAGAACTGCTTAAACCTACCAGAATATATGTCAGGACTGTGCTTGGGGCTTTAAATAAATTATCCGTGAAGGGTATTGCCAATGTAACAGGCGGCGGTTTTTATGAAAATATTCCTAGAATAATTCCCAAAGGATTAAAAGCAGTTATCAGAAAAGGAAGCTGGCCTAGCCTGCCTATATTCAATATAATTAAAAGACTTGGGGAAATAGATGAGCAGCAAATGTTTAATACTTTTAATATGGGAATAGGTATGGTATTGATTGTTAATAAATCTGACGCTGAAGTCTTGCAAACCTTTCTGAGTGAAATTGGAGAGAAGAGCTGCCTTATCGGTGAGATAAGGAGTGGAGGGGAAGGTGTTGAACTCTGCTGAAAATAGGAGTATTGGTATCGGGTGGCGGCACAAATCTGCAGGCAGTAATTGACTCGCTAGAATCAGGGTTTATTAAGGATTCGTCTATTGTTACCGTAGTTTCCAGCAGGGAGGATGCGTTTGCGCTTCAAAGGGCAAAGCAGCATAATATACCTGCTGTGTACATATCCAAAAGCCAATTCCACGGTCCTGAGGAATATGATACTGCACTCATTAATCACATGCACAGTCATGGTGTCAAGCTTGTACTGCTTTGCGGATTCATGTCAATACTGGGTAGAACTTTCATCAATGAATTCAAGGAAAGGATTATCAACATTCATCCTTCATTAATACCTGCATTCTGTGGGAAAGGCTATTATGGAATCAAGGTGCATGAGGAAGTACTGGGATATGGAGCCAAGATAACGGGCGCAACGGTTCATTTTGTTGATGTTGAACCCGATTCGGGTCCAATAATACTTCAGAAGGCTGTGGAGGTGAGGGACGATGATACACCCCAGACTCTGCAAAGAAGAGTAATGGAACAGGCTGAGTGGGTCATACTTCCCGAAGCTGTAAAGCTGTTCTCAGAAAATAGATTAAAGGTTATAGGAAGAAGGGTATTTATCCGATAACTAACCGCCACTAAGATTCCAGCTTCAATATTATAGATAAGTGGCGATAAGTTCCTGGATAACGGCTTCTAAGGTTCAGTTGGAGATAAAACTCCACCTGAACCCAAGAATCCTGTTTATCCGATAACTAACCGCCACTAAGATTCCAGCTTCAATATTATAGATAAGTGGCGATAAGTTCCTGGATAACGGCTTCTAAGGTTCAGTTGGAGATAAAACTCCACCTGAACCCAAGAATCCTGTTTATCCGATAACTAACCGCCACTAAGATTCCAGCTTCAATATTATAGATAAGTGGCGATAAGTTCCTGGATAACGGCTTCTAAGGTTCAGTTGGAGAT
>JAWLGL010000247.1:0-2883 GCA_041685035.1 Clostridia bacterium | reverse complement strand
AAAGCTCCTATAAACATTCTCAAATAGGTATTCAATATTGCTCCCGCAAGAATTCCTATTACCATCATGATAATACTTGCAATTATTACAATCCTGCCTCCTTTGTGGCCCTTTTTATTTCCAATTATACCCATCACTATTCCCAGCAGACCGAAAATTACGGGATAGAAAATTAACGATATTACAGCACATATCCATCCGATTGTAATATATCCTCTGGCACTTCTTGCAAGTTTTCCCTGGAAGTCTGGAAACTGTGTTATTTGTCCCATAAAAGCATCACCCAAAAATATTATTATCATTTACAAAAAATTATATTCCTAGGTAATATGCCTGTAAGAAGTTCGGTCTTGCCAATGTTCAAGTATATCTGCACTATCATTCTGTGCATTTATGACATTAACCTTTGTTTACCCTTATGTCCCTGAAATACTTACCAGGTTTTTAGACAACCTTTCCAGAAGCTTCTCCTTGACTTTACTGTCTTCGGGATATGTAACGCTTGACGATACAAGTGCCAGGCCCCGTTCCTTCGCTTTGATTGTCGAATGATTACTAAATATACTTCTGACCTTCTGTTCAACAACCACACTTCCAGCTTTATCGCAAAACGGCAGCAGGGTTATAATATTGTTTGAACCATAGTGGAAAACTGTATCCGTATCCCTGAGTTTTGTTCTGATAAGCTTGATTATACTGTCAATAACATCATAATATTCATTGGTATTTTTCGCTGAACCTTCACTGTCCACAACTGTAGACAGCATTATGGTAAGAGGATGCTTTCCTCTTCCTGCTGCTTTTATCTCCCTGTTAAGCATGTCTGAAAAGCTGTATGTAAGAATGTCCTCTATTTCCCTTTCAGTTCCGCCCAGAACCGAGTTTCCAAGCAGTTTGTCAATTTTCCTTATTACTGTGTCTTTATCGAAAGGCTTTGCAATGAATTCACTTACACCGGCTTCAATCGCTTTAATTATATATTTTCTGTCGGTAAGTTTCGAAACAATGGCCACCGGAATATGCTGATACGCTTCCTTGCTCTTTATATTCTTAATAGTATCAAAATCAGCGTAATCCTGGGATACATACGACCATAGGATAAGTTTAACTTTTCCTGTGTTAGCGTGCAGGTAATTGTATGCACTTATTTCATCTTTTACATGAACAATCTCAACTCCATAATCCTTTAGTATGCCAACCATCTCAATCTTTACTATGCCGACCTCGTCGACCAGGAGTATGCAGCTATTCATAATTACACCTCTTTAAGGGATTTTCTTGTTTCTCTTTTTTCCCGATAAGTCTTACGATTGATGGAAATACGACGAGACTATTGCTTTACTTATTCATTATCTATTCGACATATCCTGGGTAAAATCCTTTTTTGCCAAGAAAATCATTGTATGCATAAACTGGCATGTAAAACCAAAATGTTGACTTTTAAATTTGCTGCTGATAGTATTTAAAAAACCTTTTTCTTTTCTAGCCTGAATGGCAAAAAAGGTTTGGTTTCTGCAATACAAGACTGTGTTTACAATATTTGAAGGAGTGATTTTATATGGCCAGGTATGAGATTGGTGTTGTCCCGGGTGATGGAACAGGCCCGGAGGTTGTAAGAGAAGCCTTAAAAGTCCTTGATTCGGCAAGCAGCAAGTTCAACTTTTCGGTGGAACTGGAGCATTTCGAGCTTGGGGGAGAACGGTACCTTAATACTGGTGAGATACTAACCGAAGATGACTTAATGAGGATAAGAACCAAGCACGCTTTGCTCCTTGGAGCCATAGGCCATCCAGGGGTAAAACCGGGCATACTTGAAAAAGGCATACTCCTGAACCTCAGGTTTACCCTCGATCAGTACATAAACCTTCGTCCGGTAAAGCTGTATCCGGGTGTTGACACACCATTGAAGGATAAAAAGCCGGAAGATATAGACTTTGTAGTGGTAAGGGAAAATACAGAGGGGCTCTATACCGGGAGTGGTGGATTCCTGAAAAAGGGAACCCCCGATGAAATTGCAGTACAGGAGTCCATAAATACCCGCATAGGTGTTGAGCGATGTATCCGATTTGCCTTTGATTTCTGCCGCAAAAGGAATAAAAAGAAGAAGCTTACTTTATGCGGCAAGACTAATGTTCTTACCTATGCTTTCGATTTATGGGAAAGAACCTTTCTCGAGGTTGCCAAGGAATATCCGGATATTGAGACAGATTATGCCCATGTTGACGCAATATGCATGTGGATGGTCAAAAACCCCGAATTTTTTGATGTAATTGTTACCGATAATATGTTCGGTGATATAATAACCGACCTTGGAGCAGTAATTCAGGGCGGAATGGGTATAGCAGCAGGAGGCAATATCAATCCGCATGGAGTATCAATGTATGAACCCATAGGCGGCTCGGCTCCGAAGTATACTGGTAAAAATGTAATAAATCCTCTGGCGGCAGTCGCATCGGTTCAGATGATGCTGGAACAGCTCGGCGAAGAGCAGGCTGCCCAGGCGGTTGAAAAAGCCATTATTAAAGTTCTGGCTAGGCTTGAGAGTCTGTCTGCCGGAAAAATGGGGTATAGTACGTCTGAGGTCGGGGATATGGTGGTTAGTTACCTTTAACACTAATAGCATAAAATCCCCCGTTGACAAGAAATTTCTTTGGTCTTATAATATATAAGTGCTCGAGAAAATGCGCCATTAGCTCAGTTGGTAGAGCAACTGACTCTTAATCAGTGGGCCCTGGGTTCGAGTCCCCGATGGCGCACCAAGTAGAAAAAAGGTTTCGAGGTTTATTCTTCGAAACTTTTTTCAATTGGAAACAAACACCCTGGATCTTGGCTATTCTACTTCTAACATCTTCACTGCATGCGTCATCTTTGGTGATAATACCA
>JAWLGL010000246.1:0-2891 GCA_041685035.1 Clostridia bacterium | reverse complement strand
CATGTGCTCAGTTACCTTTATGCTGTAAGCTTGTAAGTCCACCCCTTCCTGGAGCCCATAAAACATTGTCCTGTACTGCAGCAAATCCTTTAATCCGTACAGCAGCCCATCATCACCATTCAGGATGACCAAACCATCCTTATCCATTCCATCAAGTATCTCCATCTTGGCTTTCAAAATATTTTGACGTGACCCCAGTTTTCCTACGTGAGCCAGGCCTATATTGGTTATTAGTGAAATATGGGGCTTTGCAATCCTACTCAGGGTTGAAATCTCTCCTGCTCCGCTCATACCCATTTCCACAACCGCAGCCTGATGGTTCTTGTTCAGATTAAGCAGAGTCATGGGCAGGCCGATATGATTATTCAGGTTGCCTTCTGTCTTTAAAACCTCAAACTTCTTTGCAAGCACTGCATAAATCATATCTTTTGTACTTGTTTTTCCAGAGCTGCCCGTAACTGCAATAACAGGAATGTCAAATTTCTGTCTGTGAAAACCGGCAATATCCTGGAAAGCCCTTAGTGTATCATCTACCTTTATTACTATTCCTTCAGTACTGGTGGTATCCTCACTACATGTAATATAACCACAGGCCCCGGCCTCCACTGCTTTTCCTATAAAATCATGGCCGTCAAATTTTTCGCCTGTTAATGGAATAAACAAGTCTCCTCTTCTCAATTTCCTTGAATCGGTACAAATACTTCTGACCTCATAATCAGGATTTCCGTTTTTTAGGACTCCTCCTGCTGCTTTAACTATATCCCTGACTTTCATTGAAAGCATAACAAACCTCCTTGCGTATTAAACAAAAAAGGGGAGGTTAGAGGCTAGATTATTTTATGCCTTAAAAGCATATTAAAACCCGTCTTTCCGCTTCAGGCTTCGTATCACCTCTAAAGCAACTTCCCTATCGTCAAATTCTATTGTTTTATCTTTATACACCTGGTAAGTTTCATGTCCCTTACCGGCAATAAGAATGATATCATTTTCTTTTGCGTTCTTAATTGCATATTCTATTGCCTGGCGTCTGTCAGATATTATTATATATTCGCCCCCCGCTCTTTTTATACCTTCCTCTATCTCTAATATTATGGCCTCAGGGTTCTCACTTCTTGGATTGTCGGCCGTCAATATCGAAAAATGGGCAAGCCTTCCGGCTATTTCTCCCATGATTGGCCGTTTGGTTCTATCTCTATCTCCACCACATCCGAATACTGCAACAACTCTTCCTGAAGCGTATGTATTCACAGCCTGCAAAATATTCTCAAGACTGCCGGGGGAATGTGCGTAATCAACCATTACGGTAAAATTCAAATCGGTATCGATAGTTTCTGCTCTTCCCGGAACTTTGAGCTCCTTGAGCCCTTCAACTATATCTTCTGAAGTTATATTAAAATTTTTGCATGCAGTTACCGCAGCCAATGCATTATATACGCTGAATTTTCCCGGGATTGGAATACTGACCTCAAGCAACTGGTTGTCAGATACAAGTTCGAATGTTGTGCCTTCAGGCTTTATACGTATATTCTCTGCACCTACATCGGCTTTGTTATTAATCCCGAAAGATTCCGCTTCGCAGCTGCAGCTTTGTAACAGTCTCTGCCCGTATTGGTCATCAGCGTTTATTGCTCCTCTTTTGCACATAGAAAAAAGCTTTGCCTTGGCGGCGAAATAGTTTTCAAAGTTCAGATGGAAGTCCAGATGGTCTTGTGAGAGATTGGTGAATACTCCAACATCAAAATCGCTGCACTGTACCCTGTACAACTCCAGTGAATGAGATGATATTTCCATTACAACCGCATCTACCCTCTGTTTAACCATCTCAGAAAAAATTTGCTGCAGGTCTAATGACTCCGGAGTTGTTCTATCTGCCGGAATCACTTTGTCCCCTATATAGTTTGCAATTGTTCCTATAAGTCCTACTTTATAACCTCTTCTTTCAAGTATGGATTTTACCATAAATGTAGTGGTGGTTTTCCCTTTTGTTCCTGTAACACCAATCAGATTGAACTTTTGCGATGGGTTCCCGTAAAATTTAGCTGATATTTCCGCTAATGCCTTTCGGGTATTCGGGTGCTTAGCCAGCACTGCATTTCCAGCTTGCTCGACTTCCTTCTCGACCAGAATTGCAGCAGCACCTCTGTCCAGAGCATCTTTTATAAAATCATGGCCATCGAGTTTATAACCTTTTATGCAAACAAAAAGCCCTCCCGGCCCTACCCTTCTTGAATCATAGGCAATATGGCTGATATCTGCATCAGATTTTTTACTGACTACTTCAACTCCATTCATTCCATCCAACAGCTTTTCCAAATGCATCTTAAACCTCCATATTTTATACGCTATTGTTAATCATTAACCTAGCAGGTCTTTATTAATCATTTCTATCCCAAATAATTCTACTCTACTTCGGTCGGGGCGAATTCCACTTTGATTTCTGTGCCCATCTGGACTTCAGTACCGGCAGCAGGCTCCTGCCTTATTACTTCCCCAGAACCCATTATTCTTATATTAAGGCCAAGCTCCTTAAGAATCCTTGCAGCCTCCAGCGCGCTTTTCTTCTCCAGGTCCGGAACCGTAACCCTCTCGACCTCTCCATCTTCATTTGTAAATAGTATGACCTGAGACTTCTCCGATACGGCTATATCAGGCTTGGGACTTTGCTGACTAATAACTGCCTCATCGACCATATTCTGACCGCTCACCCTATATTCCAGTCCTGCCTCTTTAAGGATTACCTTGGCCTCCTTTAGAGTCTTACCTCTAACCTCAGGCACTCTGACTTCTTTAGCAATCATCTCATCAGCCGAGTACCGCGGCTGAATCTTTAAATAAGGCAGGATATCTGCAAGAATCCTCCCTGCCACGGGTGCAGCAATAGTACCTCCCAT
>JAWLGL010000245.1:0-2904 GCA_041685035.1 Clostridia bacterium | reverse complement strand
CGATGTCACAAATGCATTCCTGTTTTGCTTCTATTGTGAGAATGAGACAGCCGCTTGTTTGTTTGCTTAGATCTGCTGTAATAAAAAAATCACTTTCATATGGAGGCTGAGGGCATTTTACCGGAAAATTCAATGTTTCCCAGTCAAGAAGTTCGGGTTTGGGAAGTCCTTTTGCTGGACCTTTCTTAGCGCACGGATAACACACCTCAATTGTGCTTCTCAGAAGAGATTCGTGTGTCTGTATAGCCATCCGTTTTGCCACATCTGTGACATACGTAACGGGCATATCACCTTTGGCCCATCCTGCATCAACTATTCCGGGCTCAGGCAGGAGTTCGCAGCTCATTGGAGGAACAGGGCTCATGCAAAGCCCTTCACGCCCCGGGTGCTCAAAAGGATGTATACTCCTGGCCTGCTTCCAGTCATCATCACAATAGGATGGTTCCATCCAGTCCAGAGGCTCTTCTCTCAGATCAGCCATAATCAGCCTGTGTGAGGCAAAACGCCGATAGCCTTCGTGAGCCGGCATTTTGTAGCCTTCTGCCTGACGTGCGCGCCATAAAGGCCCTGTGGGAACTATGGAATTCTGTGTGACAAGCCATCCGATGGCACCAGCCTCAAGAGCGCCCATGTCGTGGCAATCCTGCCTGTTTGCATGAGTCCAGACTTGCAAGGCCAGGATATTTTTACCGGAACGTATATATGGAGTAAGATCCCACTTTGTTACCCATGGTACTTCATTTATCCCTGCAACCGGTCCAACACCGATTACATGGCCATTGCACCACAAAGTGTAAGTAGTATCTGCATAACCTAACCAGAAAGTCTCCTCCTTTTCGTCAGCCTCAAAATCAAGACGAAACTGAGCCATCTGGCACGTTTCATCCACAGGCCGTTCTGTCCATATCCAGTATGCCGGTGCTTTTTTCTGACATTCTTCAAGCAGATTACACTCGTTAACTAAATTTATCCGTTTCATAGCAATTCCGCATTCCCCTTAAAATTATTACCTTACTCAATCCATATAGGGCTTGACCAAGCCATTTCTCCGTCTTGCTGGATTACTTTTACATAGTAGAAATATGATTGATCTCTATCTGGCAAATCATCAGTATATGTAATATTGAGTTTTTCTTTACCAAATTCTGACTTCTCATATATAGTTGTTCCATTTCTAATTATCTGTACAGATGCCAGCTTGTCTGTACCTTTTACTGAAACGTGTATCTCAATTCCCTTATCCAGATCATCACCGGATAATTCACTTCCCATTATTTTGCCATTAATAGAAAAACTCAGTAGTATTGGAGCTCCTGTAACAGCATAACACCTTTTGCTTTTTAACGCATCAAACACATTCTCTCTGGTTATTTTATCACAAAGTACTGCCACTTTACCACTCCCAAGATAGTGTCCTAACTGACTTCTGTTTTTCATCTCCTCATTTTTGCTCAAGTAATCTACATAGTAGCTGGCATTGCCGGGATTTCCGTCATGTCCGTCACTGGAAGCAATAAACCCCATTTTGTACTTATTTATAAATTTTGTTATTTCAAAATCTTTAAAACGCCCTGCATTAAGATTGACTTCATAACTGTTATCAGCTGCACCCCAGCATGAATATATCTCTATCAAATGTCCCTATCCCTTTACGCTTCCAAGTGTAATACCTTTTGTAAAGTGTTTTTGAAGGAAAGGGTAAGCAACCAGAATAGGTAATGCTCCTACAAAAACTTGTGCTGCTTTTGTTGTTTCGTCCGAAACCTCCTTGAGCAGTTCAATATCAGAAGAGGCTACGATGTTTGTTTCATCAGGCAATAATATTGACCTGAGATAAGTCTGCATAGGGTAACGCACCGGCATATTCATATATATCATGCCATCAAACCATGAATTCCAATGTGCTACAAGGTTAAACAAAAGAATAGTTGCAAGTGCCGGCTTGGATACTTGTAGAAATATTTTAAACAACACCGTCCAATGCCCTGCCCCATCAATATGCGCGGCTTCTTCCAATTCTTTAGGTAATTTTCTGAAAAAATTCATGAGTAGTATTACATTAAAAACTGGTACCGCATTCGGGATTATTAGTGCCCAAATGGTATCTATCAGGCCTGTTTCTCTTACTACCAGGTACGTAGGTATCAAACCGCCATGAAAAAGCATTGTTATAAAGAAAAACCAGGTATAGAAGGTTCTCCATTTAAACCTATCCTTCTCTTTGGACAGAGGATAGGCAGAAAGCACTATAAGAAACATGTTTATCGGTGCTCCCAGCGCTATTCTTTTTAGTGAAACTAAAAGAGCCTGTAAAAATTCCGGTTTGGACAAGATATAGTCATAAGACTTAAGATTGAATCCAACAGGCCAAAAACTTACCTTACCTGCTGTCACAGCATGAGAGGCACTCAATGAGATCATAAACACATGTACTAGCGGAGCTATGCAAAGCAAAGCCAACACCATGAGAAATATATTATTGCATAATAGAAATATTCTTCTGCTTAAAGAATCCTTTATATTATTACTTGACATTTGTTGCCTCCCTTTGACTAAAATACTCTGTAGTTTGTCAACTTATAAGCTAAATAATAAGATGTGGATATTAAAACAAGTGAAATAGTGGACTTAAACAACCCAATAGCTGTTGACAGACTGTATCGTGCCTGAAGCAGACCTACCCTATAAACAAGGGTATCTATTATGTCTCCGCTTTCATATACTGAGGGGTTGTACAGGTTGAATATCTGGTCAAATCCTGCATTAAGTACCTTTCCAAGGCTTAATACCATTAGGAGAACAATAATATAGCTCATACTCGGTATTGTAATATATCTTGTTTGCTGTATGCGATTCGCTCCATCTATATATGATGCTTCATACATATTTACATCTATTCCGGAT
>JAWLGL010000023.1:0-16016 GCA_041685035.1 Clostridia bacterium | reverse complement strand
CTTTCTTGTCCCCTATGCTGTAGAGCGTACATACCGTAATAGGTCATAGCTGACACATCATAACTGTCTGCGTTGAATATTCCAAAAACCCCGCATTCATCATGCGGCTTCCCCTCGATAACCCCCAGATTCATCAGCACTTTCCGCCTTTCATTATATTTCCCCACCAAGTTCTTCTCTTACCTGAGCATCTTTTAGTTCTACTTCTTCCGCCATCTTCTTCTTGAACTGCCTCAGCTTTTCCTTAAGCTCGCTATTCGAGACGCCAATTATCTGAACCGCAAGCAGCGCTGCATTTTCTGCACCATCCACAGCAACAGTTGCAACCGGTACTCCCTTGGGCATCTGCACTATTGATAAAAGTGAGTCAAGTCCGTCAAGGGTTGAAGACTTTATGGGTATGCCTATTACAGGTAAAGTGGTGTATGCAGCAAGAACGCCTGGAAGATGCGCAGCCTTGCCTGCAGCTGCAATAATAACGCCAAACCCTTCATTTTCAGCATTCGCAGCAAAGCAGGAGGCTTTCTCCGGCGTACGGTGAGCAGACATCACCGATACATAAACTTCCACCCCAAATTCCTTTAACAGCTTGATACATCCTCTTAATACGGGAAGGTCTGAATGACTGCCCATAATTACTGCTACCTTCGGCATTTTTGAACTCATTTCCTACCTCCTGATATAAAGTTATTTGAAATAACTGACCCCAGCTTCAAATATCCTCTGGTCTTTCTGACCGGGAACATTCCTTATGACATTGGTCCCTATTCTTTCAGAGTGCCCCATCTTTCCAAATATTCTTCCGTCAGGGCTGGTAATACCCTCAATTGCATCCAGTGAACCGTTTGGATTGTACATTATATCATAGGTTGGGCAGCCATCCATATCTACATACTGAGTAGCAATCTGACCGTTTGCCGCCATCTTCTCAAGGTCCCTGGCACTTGCTACGAATCTTCCCTCCCCATGTGAAATGGGAATGGTATGAATATCACCCATACTTACATTGTTCAGCCACGGAGACAGGGTCGAAACAACCTTTGTCCTTACCATCTTCGACTGATGTCTGCCTATTGTATTAAAGGTCAGTGTCGGGGAATTATCATTCATATCCCTGATTTCACCATATGGAACCAAGCCCAGCTTGACCAGAGCCTGAAAACCATTACAGATACCAATCATCAGCCCGTCCCGGTTCTCAAGGAAATTGGTTACTTCTTCTTTCATCCTGGGATTTCTGAAAGCTGTTGCTATAAACTTCCCTGAGCCATCAGGCTCATCACCACCGCTGAAACCTCCCGGAATAGCGATTATCTGTGAGTTTGAAATCAGCCTTGCCATACGTTCAAGTGTTTCGATTATTTCTGCAGATGTCAGGTTGCGGACAATCAATGTCTCCACCACAGCCCCGGCTTTCTCAAAAGCCCTTGCCGTATCGTATTCACAGTTAGTACCCGGAAATACAGGTATCAAGACTCTCGGCTTAGCAGTCGTGATTCCAGGCCTTACTCTGCTTCTTACATCATAACAATAGCTGTTTGCCTTTTTAGAATTTTCTCCGGTTCCTGTAGGGAAGATATCTTCGAGCGGCTTCTCCCAGTTTTCCAGTGCCAGGTCCAGTTCGACTTTCTCCCTATTCACATTTATAATTCTTTCATTCTGAGTCCGTCCTATAAAGCTGAATTCCAAGCTATCCAGGCTTTCTCTGACACAGTAGTTCTCATCTATTTCAAGCACTATAGAGCCGTAGTCTGGAGCAAATAGTATTTCAGGCAGAATATCTTCCTTGAAGGCAAACCCAATCATATTGCCGAAACACATTTTACTGATTGCTTCTGCCAGTCCTCCTGCTTTTACTGTATGTGCAGACAGAATCCTTCCTTCCTTGATAAGCTCGTATATTCGGGAATAACAATTCCCAAGCTGTTCAAAGTCAGGCAGTTCATTCTCATCCCGTCTGACCCGAACAAGAGCAATTTTACTGCCTGCTTTTTTAAACTCGGGAGATATAACATTGTTTACATCAACAACACTAACTGCAAAGGCAGCAAGCGTAGGAGGCACGTTCAAATCCTTAAAAGTGCCTGACATACTGTCCTTGCCTCCGATTGCGGGAGTCCCTAGCTTCATTTGTGCATAATATGCACCAAGAAGTGCACTAAAAGGCTTACCCCATTTTTCAGGGTCGTTCCCCAGCTTTTCAAAGTATTCCTGCAGTGTTAACCTGATTGATTTATAATTGCCGCCTGCAGCTGCTACCTTTGATACTGCCTCAACCACTGCATATACTGCACCGTGGAAAGGACTCCATTTTGCAATTGCCGGGTTATAGCCATACGACATTATTGTTCCTGTCCGTGTCTCACCGTCTGAGACTGGAATCTTTGCCGCCATACACTCGGCGGGTGTCAGCTGATACTTTCCGCCAAAAGGCATCAGGACCGTTCCTGCACCAATTGTGCTGTCAAACCTCTCGACCAGCCCTCTCCGGCTGCAGACATCCAGGCGCCGGAGATTGGCCAACCAGGCTTCTTTTATGTCTCCAATCTTTTCCCTTACCTCAGGATTTATAATCCTGAAAAAATTGGTCTCTTCGTCTGGTGTTCGTACAAGTACACTCGAGGTCTGTCTGGCTCCGTTTGTATCCAGAAAGTCTCTGCTTATATCAACAATAAACCTTCCTCTCCAGGCCATCCTTACCCTGTTTGAGTCAGTAACTCTTGCCACAATAGTCGCCTCAAGGTTTTCATCCCTTGCAGCATCAATAAAGGACTGCGCACTATGCTCTGATACCACAACCGCCATTCGCTCCTGTGATTCCGAGATGGCAAGTTCAGTACCGTCCAGCCCTTCATATTTCTTTGGAACTGCATCAAGGTCAATGTCTATTCCAGGTGCCAATTCTCCAATTGCAACTGAAACCCCTCCTGCACCAAAATCGTTGCACTTCTTTATCATCCGCACTGCATCAGGATTCCTGAACAGTCTTTGAATTTTCCTTTCAGTAGGAGCATCACCCTTCTGCACCTCCGCTCCGCAGGCAGCCAGAGACTCTTCATCATGTTCCTTTGACGAGCCTGTTGCTCCTCCACAGCCGTCGCGCCCGGTTCTTCCACCCAGAAGGATTATAACATCATCCTTCACAGGGCTCTCCCTTATAACATTCTTTCTTTGGGCAGCTCCGATAACTGCTCCTATCTCCATTCTTTTTGCAACATAATCACTGTGGTATATTTCAGCAACGTGGCCGGTTGCCAGCCCTATTTGATTACCATATGAACTATAGCCTGCAGCAGCTTCAGTGGTTATCTTTCTTTGAGGAAGCTTTCCGGGCAGGGTATCTTCAATCGGTGTTCTGGGGTCACCGCTTCCGGTAACACGCATAGCCTGGTATACATATACCCTGCCTGACATTGGGTCCCGAATACACCCTCCCAGACAGGTAGCCGCACCCCCAAAGGGTTCAATTTCAGTAGGGTGGTTATGGGTTTCATTCTTGAACATAACAAGCCATTCCTGTATCTCATCGTTTACATCAACATTTACCACAATACTGCATGCATTGTTTTCCTCAGATACTTCCAGGTCATCCAGCCTTCCTCTTTTCCTTAATTCCTTCATTGCAATGGTTGCCAGGCTCATAAGACATATATCATTTTCCTTGTCTCCGTATACAAACTCCCTGGATTTTAAATACTGCTCATGAGCGTTTCTTGCAGGTATATTAAACCGTCCCTGCTCAAAATCTACCTCTTCTATCCTTGTTAAGAAAGTTGTATGTCGGCAGTGGTCCGACCAATAGGTATCAAGAACCCTCAACTCGGTTATGGTTGGGTCCCTATTCTCGGTATCCTTGAAATATAAGCGGCACATCTCCAAATCTTCTATGGACATTGCCAGGCCCATATCTGATAGCAAGCCTTCGAGTTCATTCCTTCCCATATTGATAAACCCGGAAAGTACTTCCACATCAGCAGGCTCAACCTTCTCATCATCAAGAGTGTCAGGCTTGCCCACAGAAGCTTCACGGGTCTCAACCGGATTAATACAGTAGTCTTTGATTTTATGAAGTTCATGCTCAGACAATCTTCCTGACAGGATTATTACTTTGGCTGTTCTTACCTTGGGCCTATCCCCACGAGTAAGAATCTGTATGCACTGGGACGCCGAATCAGCCCTCTGGTCAAACTGCCCCGGAAGGTACTCCACTGCAAATACCCTTGAACCGTCGTTCAAATCTATCTCTTCATCATATATAATGTCAACAGGCGGTTCGGAGAGTATGGTTCTGCGGGAATTTTCATACTCTTCATCTGAAATCCCGGACACATCGTACCTGTTGAGTATCCTCACATTCTCCAGCGCTTCAACACCCAGGTTTTCCCTTAGGTCATGAAACAGGCTCTGAGCTTCAACATCAAAGCCTTTTTTCTTCTCAACAAAAAGTCTCCTAACCTTATGCTTCATTTAAGCCCCCTCTTTCAAGTTAACTGAACTACTTCCAGCTAAAGTGCCATATCCAACACCCACTTTTTAAAGTAGCCCACGCATACGGCTGGGACTTGAACCCAGCCAAAGCGTGGAACTACGCAGTATTATAATTGCAAATGACTTCTTACTTTGCCTACTCCCATTCAATAGTTGCCGGTGGTTTGCTGGTTATATCATATACAATCCTGTTCACATGCTTAACCTCATTAACAATCCTGCCAGAAATCCTTGCCAGTATCTCATGTGGAATATAAGCCCAATCCGCGGTCATCCCATCAACACTGGTTACAGCCCTGAGAGCAATTGTATAGTCATAGGTCCGCTCATCACCCATAACCCCAACACTCCTCATTCCCGTCAGTACCGCAAAGAACTGCCAGATTTGCTTCTCAATCCCTGCAGCTGCTATCTCTTCCCTGTAAATTGCATCGGCTTCTTTGAGTATATCCAGCTTCTCCTCTGTAACCTCACCAATAATCCTGATTGCAAGTCCCGGTCCTGGGAAAGGCTGTCTCCAGACTATATGCTGTGGAAGTCCTAGCTCCTCACCCACTTTTCTCACTTCGTCCTTGAACAGATTCTTTAACGGTTCGATAATCTCTTTGAAATCAACATGTTCAGGCAGTCCTCCTACGTTATGGTGGCTTTTAATCACCGCAGCATCTCCCAAGCCGCTTTCAATAATATCAGGATATATGGTTCCCTGTACGAGGAAGTCTACTTTACCTATCTTCCTGGCCTCTTCTTCAAACACCCTAATGAACTCCTGCCCGATTATTTTCCTCTTTGTCTCCGGGTCAGTAACCCCTGACAATTTGTCCAGAAATCTTTTAGAAGCATCAACCGTAACCAGGTTCATCCTGAATTGGTCCTTAAACACCTGCTCAACCTGTTCTGCCTCATCTTTTCTGAGCAGTCCGTGATCAACAAATACGCATATCAGCTGACCCCCAACTGCACGATGTATGAGTGCTGCAGCTACTGATGAATCCACTCCTCCCGAAAGTGCACACAGGACCTTCCCACTTCCAACCTTGAGCCTGATTTCTTCAATCGCATCCCCAACAAAGGACGACATCTTCCAGTCACCCTTGCAGCCGCATATCCCATAGAGGAAGTTATGGAGTATTTCCTTGCCTTTGGGAGTATGGTACACCTCAGGATGAAACTGAACCCCGTAAAGCCTGCGGTCCGGATTCTCCATAGCTGCATTCGGACAGCTTTCAGTTCCGGCAGTTGTTCTGAATCCTTCAGGAAGTGTTTTTACATAATAGGTATGGCTCATCCAGCAGCTGCTTTTGCTTTCAACTCCGTTAAGAAGCTGGCTCTTGTTATCAAAGCTTACATGAGTCTTGCCATATTCCCTAGAATTGGCCCTTTCCACTTCACCATCAAGCATGTATCCCATCAGCTGCATACCGTAGCAAATGCCTAGTATAGGTATACCCAGGTTGAAAATCTCTGAATCGCAGTATGGTGCGGAAGGGTCAAGCACGCTTGAAGGGCCTCCGGTAAATATGATACCTTTAGGACTTAATTCCTTTATCTCACCTGACGTCATTTTATAGGACCTGACTTCACAGTAAACATTCTCTTCTCTTACTCGGCGTGCGATAAGCTGGTTGTATTGCCCTCCAAAGTCCAGAATCAGGACTAATTCCCTGTTCAAAGCCATACCCCCTCAGGATTTATATACATTGTTTATATATTGATGCTGTGTAATTGACTAAAAATTAAAAGACAAGGTTATTATACATGAACAGTATACTGTCTGCAAAAATTTTTTGAGTTTTATTACCTTCAAATATAAATCTTATAAAAATGGAGGTAATGCACCCTCCCCTTAATCCCCTCCCATCAAGGGAGGGGCAATTACGTTAACAAACGTAATAGGGAACAGGTTTGTCACGCTTTCACTGCATAAGCTCTATATCAATATATTCCGAAACCCTTGGATGGTAATCCTCTTCCTCCCTTTCAGGTTTATCATCCACGGGTACAATTTCCTTCCTTTCAATGGACTTTAGAATATCAAATACCATCTTCACATCTCCGTATTCCACCTCTGGCGTCACTGATATCTCTTCAAGGCCATTCACTGCATTATAAAAGTTAAGGAGCTCATTATAATATCCCCTTCCTGGAGTAAAGTGAATCTGCTCCGTGCGGCCATCGTTATATACAACATTTATCACCCCAGACTTTTTGTCTTCAAGATAAATCATTCCATCGGTTCCGAAAATACGAAGCCCTACCAATGGCTTCTGCATCTCCTTTCCTGATGGGAAGTAGGTGAATTGGCCGATTACTCCGCTGTTAAAAAGGATATTTGCATTGACAGATACATATGGATTGAAGTCTTCCCTCAGCGGTTTACCAAATGCCTGCACCCTTTCAACCGCTCCGAAGATATGCCTCATGCCTGCAATATTGTGGAGCGCGGCATCAAGAAAGGCTCCCCCTCTGAAATCAGGATGCTGCCTCCATTCGGCAGATGCAAAGGTATCTTCATTGACAATGCAGGGGAAGCATTCAGCCTCATTCCATATAAAATATACTGGCTGTCCGATTTTCCCCTGCCCAACCATATCCCGAATCCTGTTCATCTCATCACTGTACCTGAAATTTTCTGCAATCATTACCTTGATATTGTACTTTCGAGGTATCTCCTTATATCTCTCTGCCTGTTCGAGATTCGGTGCAAGCGGTTTTTCGCATATGATATTTTTTCCTGCTTTGGCTGCATCCTCTGAGATAATATAATTCAGGCTAATAGGAACCAGTATATCAACCGCATCAATATCTTCCCTCTTGAGGAGTTCATTGTAATCCTTATATACGTTACCGTTATCCAGCCCAATCTTTTTAGCCGCTTCTTCAGCATCGCTTCTGGTTCTGTTGGCCATGGCCACTACCTCATATCTGTCACCCAATTCTTTTATTGCGGGATAGTGCAGCCACTCCCACGCCATACCGGTACCTATTACGCCCAAACGGATTTTTTTCATAACAACCCTCCTATGATAACTATCATTCCTGCATATATTCAATACATCTTAATTCTAAGTATTCCAAAATTCAATTTCAGATATGCCCTTAGCTGCCCTTTTTCGACTCAATAGAACAGAAATCGTAGTCAAAAAATCAGATATTTTTGACTTTTTTGCTTCAAACAGCCTCTTTTTTTGAATGCATATTCTATTAAACTATAGAAATAGCAAGGGTTACAAAGTAATTTACTATATTTTAAGAAATTTCAACGAACTACTTTTTTCCTGTAGTATTTTTTTGGTATAATATTAATTAGTAAACTATCAGGAGGATAGTCATGGAAATAAGCAGGAAGAATTTTAACACGGTCTTGAAAAAAGCCCAAAAGCTCCAGATTGAAGGTAATTTTGAAGCTGCATTGACACTTTACAAACAACTTGCCGGGGTAAACGAGCTCCCCTGGTTTCATCAAAGGATGGGTGAAATTTATCTGGTTCTCGGGAGGGTAGAAGAAGCTCTTAAAAGCTTCAGGACTATGGCCCTGCTTGAGCCTGAGAATAAGGAAATCCACTTCTTTATAGGCAACTGCTTCTGTATTCTGAAAAGGTATGGCGAAGCAATTAAGGCATACGAAAAGTCACTTGAACTCGACCCCGACAATCCATACACCCATGACAACATGGCTAACGCCTGGGAAGAGCTCAAGCTCTACAATGAGTCACTGAGACTCAGAAAAAAAGCGGCCTCCCTCAAGCCTGATGATGCTTTCATACAATGTAATATGGGTAACACATTGTACAAGCTGGGCCTGAAAGATGAGGCAATGGAAGTATACAAAAATTCGGCCTGTCTTGACCCCAAATATCCGGATGTTTATTACTACATGGGCAACTGTCTTTGCTCGATGGAAAACTACAAGCAGGCAATTCAGGCATATTCCATGGCGCTTGACCTTAATCCTAATTTTATTGATGTTCTTAACAACATGGGTAACGCTTACTTTGATATAGGCAAACTTGATGAAGCATTGTCACATTATCAAAAAGCCCGGGAACTTGACCCACAGAATCCGGAAGTTCTGAATAACCTTGGAGACCTCTACAGCATTCTGGGCGAGTATGAGAGTGCTATGCAATGCTACAACGAGATTGTTGAGCATTATGCCGATGAACTTGTTGAAAACCTTATTAAGAATAAGAAAGACAGGTGTCCTGTCCACCCGGCCGGCTATGTCAAGCAGAGGCAAATTCACTACAAGAAATACCTTGGCGAATTCTCAAGAGTACTTCATACAATAGCTGAAGATAAGAAACCTTTTATAGATATTTACGAGATTCCTCCCCAGAAGGGACGTTACTTCTGGACATATATTACCGCCGGCATGAGTGATGTTCCACAGAATGTTCCGGTAGATTCGAATGGAAAGACTAACCCTTATACGGAGCTCATCATTTATACCAGCGAGAAGTCAGTATGGGCAAGGAAGGTTCTATATAATCTTGCCTATCACCCGTTTTTGAATAATACCTATGTTAATTACGCAAGCGCTATTGAATTTGACTTTCCGTTTGTAGAGGAATCGGAGATGAAAAACGCTCTGCTTTTGGATACCAAGGTTGAAGAAAAAGGGTTTCATGACTTCGAGCTTAACAGCAGGAAAGTAAACTTCCTCAGGGTTGTCCCCCTTTCTGATGCAGAGCTCAGGCATAAGAACATGAATGGACTTAGTTCGCTTCTCGGCAAACTATCCGAGGCCCAAATTGATTTTATTACAGACATAACCAGAAAATCTATTATTAAATAAAGCATAAAAAAAGCGCCAGAGGCGCTTTTTTTATGCTTTGCCGGCGCAGTTCAGTACATTTCTTATCTTGTGGCGAACCATCTCTTTTATAGATTGCCTTGCAGGCTTAAGGTACTTTCTCGGGTCAAAATCCTCCGGATTCTCAGCAAAGTGTTTCCTGATAGAAGCCGTCATTGCCAGCCTTAAATCAGTATCTATATTTATTTTGCATACACCCATGGTTCCAGCTTTTCTAAGCATATCCTCAGGTACTCCCTGAGCTCCAGGAAGCTTGCCGCCGTATCTGTTACACAGTTCAACGAATTCCGGCAGTACAGTTGATGCTCCGTGAAGTACCAGGGGAAATCCCGGTTTCATCTGCGATATTTTCTCCAGTATGTCAAACCTTAGCCTAGGCTCACCCTTAAACTTGTAAGCTCCATGACTTGTTCCGATTGCAATAGCCAGAGAATCACAGCCGGTCCTTTCAATAAACTCAGCTGCCTGGTCCGGGTCGGTAAAGGTAGCATCCTGTTCGGCCACGTTGACGTTATCTTCTATACCGGCCAGTTTTCCAAGCTCAGCCTCAACCACTACACCTCTCTCATGAGCATACTCAACCACCCTTTTTGTTAAGGCAATATTCTCTTCAAACGAATATTTCGACCCGTCAATCATTACCGACGTGAAACCGCCATCTACGCACGACTTACAGATTTCAAAGTCTTCTCCGTGGTCAAGATGCAAACATAAGTCCAGGCCTGTGTCTTCAATAGCCGCCTCAACCAGCTTCATCAGATATACATGCTTGGCATACTTCCTTGCCCCTGCCGAGACCTGAAGAATCAGAGGTGCATTTTCTTCTTTTACAGCCTCCGTGATTCCCTGAATAATCTCCATATTGTTTACATTGAATGCGCCTACTGCATATCCTCCCTCGTGGGCCTTCCTGAACATGTCTTTCGAAGTTACCAGCGCCATAATGCTCACTCTCCAATCCTTTAATATTTATGCTGACTACCTGAAGAAATAGCTTGCGAACCTGTAGAATTCATCATCAACCTTCTTTTGCTCATTTACGGCCTTATCGAGTTCTACCGGAACAACTTTATTTCCCTGTAGAGCAACCATGTTGCCGTACCTGTTTTCTACAACAAGTTCAGCGGCTTTCACACCCATCTTTGTTCCCAAGACTCTGTCAAATGATGACGGAGAGCCCCCCCTCTGAAGGTGTCCAAGTACAACTGCCCTTGTTTCCATTCCTGTTTTTTCCTCAATCATCTTGGCAAGTTTGTGACCTATTTCCTTCTTTTCAAGCCTGGCGTTTCCAAATGCGTCTTTCTCAACATTATCATGTTTGGTATCCTCAAGCTCAAATCCTTCAGCCACACAAACAATACTGTAATTCTTGCCTCTTCTTCTTCTATCTTCAATGGTTGAAATCACTTCGTCGATTGACTTCGGAAACTCAGGTATGAGTATAATATGAGCACCGGATGCCATACCGGCAGTTATAGCAATCCATCCCGTATGCCTGCCCATGACTTCAACCACTATGCATCTTGAGTGGGATTTTGCAGTGGTATGCAGCCTGTCTATAGCTTCTGCTGCAATATTTGAGGCAGTATCAAAACCAAAGGTATAATCAGTACATGACAAATCGTTATCAATTGTTTTGGGAACTCCTATCATATTCATTCCCATCTTCTGAAGCTTATTGGCAACACCGAGTGTATCATCCCCTCCAACAGCTACTATACCTTCAAGGTCCAGTCTTTTCATGGTCTCCCTGACCTTCTCCGGACCATTGTCAACCTTCATTACATTGGTTCTTGAGGATCCAAGAATTGTACCGCCAAGGGTATGGATGTCTTCAACTTCATCAAAGCTTAGGCTTTCACCTTCTCCGGTTAACGCACCCATCCATCCTTTTTGTAAACCAAAAACCTCGATGTCATGCATAAGGCACTTCTGTACAACACCACGGATAACGGCATTTAATCCGGGGCAGTCTCCCCCTCCGGTTAGTATACCTATCCTTCTCATGTCGTCTCCTCCTTTATTGTTATTACCGGCCTTTAGTACCGTCCGGCCAATTGTTTCAATTTCCACTATAATTATAACTTAAGCATTTTTACAAGGCAATAAATTATTCCTGTCTATTCTCCCTGATATTATGGGGTTTGTTGCCAAACGTACCATGCAGTCTTTTTCTCCCCAAAGTCACTACAACAATAGGAATATTGTATCTTTTTTTGCTAATAATAATTACATATAAAATAATTTAATCTAAAAAAGGATGGTTGATATGGATAACAAACAAGTAGGAGTTCTGAATCATGTGCTTGAAGGCACCTATCTTGGTATTGATAGTTTCACTAAATATTTGAATAATATTGATGACACCAGCTTGAGACATAAGCTGGAAGACCAGGAGAAACTATATAGAGATAATGCAACACAACTTTCATCACATATCCGTGACCTGGGTGGAAACCCTTCCGACAATCCGGGACTTAAAGGCATAATGACCAACGTAACCAGTACAATGAAGCTTATGGGAAAAGACAAGACCGTTAAAGCACTGGAGATGATCAGGAATGGGGTTGAAACGGCTATCGATACCAAAGAGGAAGCCATGAGGGAACTTTCGGGAGAATCCAGACAGCTCATTGAGAGCCAGCTTCAAAATGATAAGACAATTTTAAGTGAAGTCAAGAATTATCTGGATGGATTCAGGCATTAAAAAAATGGGCACACCTCGTGGTGTGCCTAAGATTCATTATTTCTAAAACAGAAAACTACGGTTTGTCCAATTCTTTTTCAAGTTAAATTTAACCAAGAAATCTTAACAGAGCAATTTGCGATGTTCTAAACCCATTAATATACAGGGGGTTAGGAATAGGCTAAAAATATTTTCTCCCAGAAAACTGCATCGCATTACCAGTGTCATTCCGAGGAGCAAAGCGACGTGGGAATCTATAAAACCTTAGATTGCCGCTGGGTCGTCAATGGGGGCATTCCCCCGCATTGCGGATACTTCGTATCCTGTCTCCCCCTTCTGCAGAAAGGCTTCGCTGCAAGTCCGTACGCAGTGGGAGCCTCGCAATGACATACTGAATTTCTACTAAGAATTATTTTTACATAGCAAATAGCTCTTAACAGATTCTTAATTGCAACTATATTCCAGTTCTGATATACTATATAAATATATAAACTAAAAAATACAGTTTTTGTACCACTAGGTGCCTCAGAATCTTTACTTGTTTCAAAGGGGGGACGTATTACATGAATCAGGCTTTATTGCCTGAACAGGAGGATTTACAAAAAAGAAGTTAAAAGGAGGAAATTAATTATGTGTATTCAGGTTAATCTTTATAAGCCAAGTGGCAAACCAAACTTCATGGCCGCTTTAGGTGCTGTTGCCAATCCATCGGAGGAATTTATTGAGAATATAAAACGGCTTGAACAGGAATCGGAGCAAAGCCAAGCCAAGCCCGCAGTGGATGATGACGGCGACCAGGTTATTGGACACGCATAATATTAAAGGAGGCGTTCTGCCTCCTTTAATTCATTTCCGTGCTTCTACTGACAATAAAATCTCCCTGACAATTTCAGCCGCAAGAATTGCAGTTCTACTGCTTATATCATATGGAGGAGAAACCTCCATCAGGTCAAATCCCACCAGATTAAAATCTTTGAACAGCCTGACAGCATTAAGTATCTCCCTTGAAGTACATCCTCCAGGTTCAGGAGTGCCTGTACCATTTGCATATGCCGGGTCAACCACGTCTATATCAAGGGTTACATATACCGGCTTATCTCCGATTATACCGGCAATTTCCTTAAGTGGTTCAATAATATCAAAAGGGTACAGCCGGGTATTCTTCTCGCCAAACTCCTTCTCTTCCCTTGAAGCCGAACGTATACCTACCTGGAATACATTCCCGGGATGAACAAATTCACATATCCGCCTTATAACCGATGCGTGGCAGAGCTTCTCTCCGATATAGTCCTCTCTCAAATCGGCATGGGCATCCAACTGAATAACCTTCAGGTCTCTACCGAATTTCTTATGAGCCTGCCTGACAGCCGGAAGACTTACCAGGTGTTCGCCTCCAAGCAGTATCGGAAATTTATTATCTGAGAAAATTTCGCAAACAGCCTTCTCAATTATCTCGAGGCTTTTCTGTACGTTCCCGAACGGAAGGTCAAGGTCTCCACAGTCAAAATACTGCTTTTCCTCAAGACTGCTATCCTGGTACAGGCTGTATTCTTCTATGCCGATGGATACCTCACGGATTTTCTGCGGCCCGAACCTGGCCCCCGGCCTGAAGCTGCAGGTCCAGTCCATGGGTGCCCCAACTATGACAGCCTTTCCATTTTCGTATTTATCCTCACTTCCCATATAGCGAAGAGGAAGTAAATTCCGGCCGTCCCTTATGCCCATATCAACCTCCATTCTACCTACTTAAGCAAATCCTGCGCAAACCTCGGAAGCACAAATGCAGCCTTATAGATATCAGGTGTAAAATATTTCGTATCCATATCCGGAATTGAATCCTTATCAACCTCAAGCGGGTCATACTTCTTGGAACCCATTGTAAACGACCAGAGACCGCCTGGGTACGTAGGTACAAAAGCTGTATACATTCGGGTAATGGGGAAAATCGAACTGATATCATTGTATACCCTGCTGATTAATTCTTTATTGAAGAACGGTGACTCGGTCTGAGCGACAAAGATACCGTCATCCTTAAGCGCTTCGAAGACTGCCCTGTAGAACTCACCTGCAAACAATCCTACAGCCGGCCCTATCGGGTCTGTGGAGTCAATTGAAATCACGTCAAATTCGTTTTTATGTTCTTTTATGTACTTAATACCATCATCGATAACCACCTCTGCCCGTGCATCGGATAGGCCACAGCTGATTTCAGGCAGGTACTCCTTGCATGCCTCAACAACCTTGCCGTCAATTTCGACAAGTACAGCCTTTTCAATGGATGGATGCTTCAGTATCTCCCTGATTGCACCCCCGTCACCACCGCCAACCACAAGAACCTTTGTGGGATTTTTATGGGTAAAGAGGGGAACGTGTGTAATCATCTCATGATAGACAAACTCATCTTCAATAGTGGTCTGGATTATGCTGTCCAGGACAAGCATCCTTCCAAACTGCTCGGTGTCAATAATCCCAATTTCCTGAAACTGGCTCTTATCTGTAAATAGTGTTCTCTTTGTTTTACAGCAAATAGCCATGATTGGAGTTTGCATTTCAGTAAACCATAAATCCATTCTAATCACCTCAATTTATTAATAATTTAAAAATACCAGAAAACTATTATAATAAACCTTAAATCAAAAGGCAATAACTATGAAACGGCAAATATATAAATAATAACCGCGATATAAAACAGACCGCTCAACAACAGAATATGCGGTGACATCTTTTTATTGAATTTCAGAAAAATAAAATTCATAAGCCCTGCAGAAATTGCCGCTGCCGCACTGAACAGCGTATTATTGTCCAGGTTCCACGGAGTAAAGAGAATACCTATTGAAACCGGAATACAGCTTTGGAAGACCATTGCCCCTGTAATATTTCCTAACGCAAGTGTATCCTTCCGCTTACCAATCCAGATAACGCTGTTGAACTTCTCCGGAAGCTCGGTCGCTACTGGAGTCAATATAAGCGATAACACCAGAGGAGAAATATGAAGTATATGCGCCGACTCCTTCAAAGCATCTACAAAGAAGTGCGCACCTATAGCTATACCTCCCAGCGCAACCAGTAGTTGAGCTACAATGATTCCCATTTTGTTTTCCTTGAGTCTAAATAGTTTTGCAAACAGCATGTCTTCGAGGTGTCCGCAGTTTTCACAGTCGTTCTTGGCCGTAAGATATATATAGTAGATATATGCGCCTACTAAAAATGTCGCAACCAGGACTTTCAGCATCCACAGATTGCTGAAGCTCACCAGGACACCAATCGAATATACTACAATAAAGAAACCAATGTCCCTGCCGATAATTCCTGCATTGACATCCATACTGTGGGTACGCTTTTTCCGAAGAGTAAACAGAATTACAGACAGACCTGCCACAAAGAAAGCCAGCGTACTTAGCATGAACGGTGCTCCCGCAATGGCACCTATACCTATATCATGTCCTTCAGCTCCTCCGAAAAATATTGCAATAATAGGCACCATGGTTTCAGGGAGGCATGTCCCGACTGCTGCAAAGATACTTCCTACCACTCCCTGCCCTACATTCAATTTTCTGCCGAACCACTCAATGGCATTGGTAAATACTTCACAGCTCATTAATATAATTACAAGACTGATTACCAGAACTCCAATTGAAATAAATAATGGACTCATATTTCCTCCTAATATAATATTATGTACTCCTATGGTCTGAAGAATGGAGACCTACTGGTCCACCATACCTAATTCCCTTTTTGTGAGGTGCCTCCATTCACCTTCAGGAAGGTTACCCAGGTCAAGGTTCCCTATTGCAACCCTTTTGAGATTAACAACCGGGTGCCCAATGTGACTGCACATTTTCTTTACCTGCCTGTTTCGTCCTTCATATATGACTATCTCTACCACACTTGTTCTCTTTTTGCTGGACAGCAGTTTTATTTCTGCGGGGGAAGTTGTATAATCTTCGATTTTCATACCTTTCCTGAACTTCGCCAGCTTGGTAGTATCAGGTGTACCCCTCAGTTCTGCTATATATTTTTTCCTTA
>JAWLGL010000022.1:0-16120 GCA_041685035.1 Clostridia bacterium | reverse complement strand
GCTGCTGCCTGTAGATACCTCATTCAGCGCTAGTAATTCCAGTTCCTTTTGGTCATCTTGTTCAGTCTTGTCCTTAAACAGTGTATAAGAAGAATGATGCTTAATTATTACCTGAAACGAATTGCCATACAGCATCCTCAGCTTCTTATAAACATGCCTACCGTTTGCCGCCTTCATGGAACTCACCTCCCTGATTTTTATTCCTTTTCTGAATATTTTGATATTATTGTTTACAAATTCAGTCGGTTTATTCTTTCAGGGCTTAAATAAGAGCAGATGGACCAATTTCTTGACAGAAACATTAGAATAGCTGGATTTAGACCACAATCTCTTACTATAAAACCTTCAACATAATTATACTACATAATTCAAAATTTTCCAAGCCATTTGCGTAAATTATATGTTTAAGTTGTACATGATTTAGCAATACTTCAAGGGAACTAATTCCAGCTCGCCATGGAATTCACCGTCCTGATTATAGGGGAAATGAATTAACTGGCGAATAAGTTTGTGAAGAAATCATAGATAAACAGGATTCTTGGATTCAGGAGGAGTATATCTCCGACTGAATCTTAGAAGCCGTTATCCAGGGACGTAGCGCCGCTTCTCTATAATATCGAAGCTGGAATCTTAGCGGCGGTAGTCATCGGGCAAACTATGCGAAGTTATGCTTAAATATCAGGAAGAATTGACAGGACGTCAATTCTAGGAATTATTGAGCCTGGATGCGATTTAATTCCGGTCTGAAATTTAGTATAACAAGCATTTAGTTTATCTTGATTTTGCAGCACTTATGAGCGGTTAATTCATTTCCCCTGCAGCTAGAAGCAAGGTAGTCTCTTTGAAGAGCTACCTTATACACACAGCTAAACCAAGACTAATTTGGATGGACTTGTAACCATTAGGCTTCAACATCTATATACTGTTTATAAAGAAAAATGTCAGGAGGTCAAAACTGTATGGATACAATGAAGGACTGCAGCGGCATGACCGGCTACGACAGCACAGGGTACTATCCGGCCGGTATGGAACCTGATATGGGTATGATGCCCCAGATGGGTACAATGCCCTGTTCAGGTATGATGCCTCAAATGGGCGGAATGATGGGCGGACAGCCGATGCCCTATATGGATAATCCTATGATGCAAAACCCCATGATGTATATGGAGTATATGTATATGTATTATAGGTATATGTGTAAGTACTTAGAGTATCTGGAAAAATGCAAGGAGCACAAAAAGAAATGTGATTGAATAATCACGCCACACATATCGAAAAGGGCTTTCACCTTTGGGGGAAAGCCCTTTAATCTAGTGAAAGTACTGGTATACAGCCTGGGCAGCTTTTTTATTCATGCCTTCTACCCGCATAAGTTCTTCCAGCGAGGCATGCTTAATAGACTCCAGAGAACCGAAATGCTTGAATAACACTCTCTTTCTGGCTGGGCCGATGCCTATTATTTCATCGAGTGCGGATGAAATTAATTCCCTTTTTCTCAATTTTCTATGGTACTCTATCGCAAACCTGTGAACCTCTTCCTGAATCTCGGATATCAGCTTCAGTAATTGAGGATATTTCTTCAAATCAATCTCCCGGCCGTCAGGAAGTACAAGACCCCTAGTCTTATGCTTTTTATCTTTAACCATTCCCACTGCCGGAATAGTTTTTACTAGATGACTGATGGCGGCGGTCACAATACTAACCTGTGCATACCCACCATCTATAAGAAAAATATCGGGTAGTTTCCCAAAGCCCCTGTTGGCCTGGCTGACCGATTCATTATTAAAAGCTCTTCGCAGCCGTCTGCTTACAATCTCGCTCATGCAGCCTGTATCATTCTGTCCCTGAACCGATTTTATCCTGAACCTTCTATACTGCCTCCTGTCCAATCTTCCATCAAAGACAACCATGGAACCTACAACTGCTGTCCCTGAAAGGTTGGAAACATCAAAAGCTTCTATACGCTTAATAGGAACCTCGAGCCCAATAATCTCTTTCAACTGCATAAGTGCATTATCATAACCCAGGCCATGTCTGTGAAGCTCAATTTCGGCATTCTTCCGAGCCATCTGAAGGAGGTTCTTCTTATCCCCTTTTTGAGGCACTCTGATTTCCACTCTGCCCATTCTTTTTTCCGAAAGCCACTGTTCAATTACCTCTGCTTCTTCTATCGGAATTTCTATTAACACCTGCTTGGGTATGTGCTTTGCCCATCCATAGAATTGTTTCAGAAACGAGGCAATTATTTCAGCATCCTCCACACCCGTCATACCCCTGAACATAAAGTTCTCTCTTCCTACGAGCTTTCCGTTTCTCACAAAGAATACCTGTATACAGGCATCACTTGCTCCTTGCGCAAGTCCAACGATATCTATATCGGCGTCTCCTCTTCCAGTCTCTACAACCTTCTGTTTCTCGGACAGTTTCCTTGCTGCGTTAATTCTATCCCTAAGGGCTGCAGCCCTTTCAAACTCCATATCTTCTGCTGCCTTATTCATATCATTTTCCAATCTCTCTATAACATCATCCTGCTTACCGTTCAGAAAACTACAAACCTCTTCAATCATTTCTTTGTAGTCTATCGAGCTTACCTCACCCTGGCAGGGTGCAAGGCATTGACCGATATGAAAGTTCAGGCAGGGCCTTTCTTTGGCAAAATCTCTGGGCAGTTCCTTGTTGCACTGCTTGAGCGGGAAAATCTTTTTTAGAAATGCGAGTGTTTCCTTTACTGCGTTCACATCAGTATACGGTCCGAAAAACCTTGCCCCGTCCTTGCTTACCCTTCTGGTCATAAATATCCTCGGGAATTCTTCATTTACGGTTACTTTTATAAAAGGGTAAGATTTATCGTCCTTCAAAAGGACATTAAATCTGGGCTTATGTTCCTTAATCAGATTGCATTCCAACACTAGCGCTTCTACTTCAGAATTCGTAACTATATACTCAAAACTTTCAATCTTAGATACCATAGTTCTGATTCTGGGTAAAAGATTGGCCGACGCCTGAAAATATTGCCTTACCCTATTTTTAAGAATAGATGCCTTTCCTATATACAAAATACTTCCGTATGAATCTTTCATAATATAGACGCCAGGTTTGGCAGGAAGCTTTTTAAGCTCTTCATTAATATCAAACATTCTATCACCCTGAAAATTGTTTAGCATTATTCTACCACTTTATTCTTACAGCAGCCATAGGAATAATATACTAACACCTCTAACAGCACAAACAGGTACACTGTATTCCACAAATAGAAAAAGTGCTGGACAATCAGCACTTTTTTACCAGGAAATATATTATAATATCAACAATTATTCCGCTGTAGCAGTTGCTTCGAATTTATCAAGAACAGCCTTCTGAATTTTCTCTCTGGTCTCTGCATTTATAGGATGCGCAATGTCCTTGAATTCACCATCCGGTGTTTTTCTACTCGGCATCGCAATGAACAATCCGTTCTGACTTTCAATAACTTTGATATCATGTACAACAAATTCATTATCAAAGGTTACTGAAACCACGGCCTTCATTCTGGATTCAGTGTTAATTTTCCTGATGCGGATATCGGTAATTTCCATAAAGCTACCACCCTTCAGTTTATTATGCTTAATATAACTACTTCGATAAATATTTAAATTTTCCTGCTTTTTTTGATAAAATTCTGCCATTTTTTATATTTTCTTTTTTGCTCTAGAATTATTCACATACCAGCAATTTTTCAGTTTGAAATTAAATTTCTTAAAACTACATATAATATAATTAAATATATTATGGATTAAAAATTTATTTAGCTTTATAATACTAGATAAGGATGGATTCGCATTGATGAATTCTGCTCCTGGACTGTAATGGAGGTGTAATTTATTGTTTTTTGACAACATATCTAAAGGTCAGCATGTACATATGATTGGAATTGGCGGCATAAGTATGAGCGGTTTGGCAGAGATACTCCTCAAGTGGGGATACAGAGTAAGCGGTTCAGACATTAAGCCGTCCGAAATAACCAGGAAACTTCAGAAATCCGGTATTGAAGTATATGTACCTCACAATTCTGTAAATGTTGAAGGTGCTGATGCTGTAGTATATTCGGCAGCAATTAAGCAAGATAATCCTGAGCTTGTAAGAGCTAAAGAGCTTAATCTACCCATCATAGACCGCGCAGCCTTTTTAGGGGAAATAACAAAAATCTATTCTAAGACAGTTGCAGTTTCCGGTACTCACGGTAAAACCACAACCACATCTATGGTAGCTGTAACCATGTTGGAAGCAAATCTTGACCCTACTATCCTTGTGGGTGGAGAAGTTTCTGCAATTGGTGGAAACTATAGAATAGGCAGTAGTGAATTTCTGGTTACCGAAGCTTGTGAGTATGTTGAAAGCTTTCTGAAGTTTTACCCTTATGCTGCAGTAGTACTAAATATTGAACCTGACCATCTTGATTATTTCAGTGGGATAGACCATGTAAAATCAGCATTCGAAAAGTTTATAAACCGTATCCCCCCTGATGGTATAATAATAGGTAATTTTGACGACTCGAATGTGCGGGAGATATTCCAAAGAACAAAACATGCCTTTCTGTCTTTCGGCTTGGAGTATGAGAAAACCGATTGGCAGGCAGCAAATATAGCATTCAATTCGAAGGGCTGCGCAAAATTTGATGCCATCTTCAAGGGTGAGTATAAAGGAAGCGTACAGCTGATTATACCTGGAATCCACAACATCTATAATGCCTTGGCATGCATAGCTGTATCATACCATTTCGGGGTACAGTTCAGCATAATAAAATCCTCACTTGAGAAGTTCACAGGTGCCAAAAGGAGATTTGAGTTTAAAGGCATATTCAACGATATTACGGTAATTGATGACTATGCCCACCATCCGTCCGAAGTCAAGGCCACACTCAAAGCCGCTGCAGGCCGGTCACCCAGCTCTTTATGGTGTGTCTTCCAACCGCACACATATACGCGAACCAAGGCTCTCCTTAATGAGTTTTCGACTGCTTTCCAATGGGCAGACAAGGTAATAGTCCTGGACATATATGCTGCACGGGAATCCAATACAGGACATATACATTCCAGAGATTTGGTAAATGCTATAAATAAAATATCAGATAATGCAGTATATGCTTATGACTTCGAAGAAGCTGCAAGGTTGATTCTCAGTCAAGCTGCTCCTGGTGACCTTGTGCTTACCATGGGCGCAGGAGATGTTTATATGATTGGAGAAATGCTTCTGAATAATAATTCCTGCACAAACTGTCCGAGCTGCGCCTCAGGGGGTACAGCCTGATTTTCCGTGTTCAGTTAAGATATTTTTAGGCTTCGGTTTAAACCGAAGCCTTTTCAGAATCTATAAGTGCAAACATTAATTCACCTTCTACTGCAACCTTGCCATCTATGTAAGCTGCTGCTTTCGCCTTTCCAATCCCCCGCTTAAGTGCAAGCATCTCAACTTCCATTCTCAGAGTATCACCGGGAACAACCTGCTTTCTGAATCTCAGGTTATTTATGCCTGTGAAAACTCCAAGCTTACCCTTATTCTCTTCCAGTGATAATATTGCGGCACACCCCAATTGGGCCAGCGCTTCAACCATAAGTACCCCCGGCATTATCGGATTGCCTGGGAAGTGCCCCTGGAAAAAATACTCGTTTGCACTAACATTCTTTATTCCAACAGCCCTCTTTCCCGGTTCAAGCTCTTCTATACGGTCTACCAGCAGGAATGGGTACCTGTGTGGAATTATTTCCTGTATTTCCTTATTTGTTATCATTCCCATTCTTCCTCCTTATACAAGTAAAGTAAAACTAATAAATTCCTTACCCTGTCTTATTAAATCAATAACAGAAGTATTATACTATAATTTCTTCATTCATAGAAGGACCTATGGAGCACTCTTCCTTTCAATAAATACGCCAAGCGCATTTCCCACATTACGTTCTCTCCCCTGAAATGACGGAGTGTTTACCACCTTTCGGTCAATACACATGGTGGTAGACCCTCCACCATCAAGGAATGCTGCATTATCTACCCCCAAACCCATCAAAAACTCAGCAAGTTCATTTCCGTTAAGACCGATGCTTCTTCCAGGCTGTCTTCCGTCAACAGTTACCAAAAATACTCTGTTATCATGTGTCAGTCCTACTGCTGTCCTCGGTTCACGCGTATTGAGAGGCCCTGTCCAGGGGTCACTTTCGGGTACAACTTTTCTTCCGTTTCTTATAATCCATGGACCACACTCAATTGCACTGCTTATAGACTTCACGGGACTGGTAATAGTCAGGACTTCTGCTTTCATACCCGGTTTTAACAGGGTTAATTCTTCTGCAGGCTTACCAAAGCTCACTAAAACATGATGCCCCTTAGGTATGCTTACCGGACTGCTGCTTCGAACCACTTTCTCTATTACTCCATTTCTAATAATAAGATTCTGCGCATTCCCTGAATACCTTGTTGTAGTTCCAAAATCTCTGGTCAGGACTGATGTCTGACCCCTTTTGGACAATCGGTTAACAGCATCAATCTCTATCCTTTTATTACCGGTATCCAGGTATATCTCCATTTCAATTTCACTCAGAAATGCCCTATGATCAGAGGCTATGCCAAAAACAGGGTACCCTTGCGGAGAAGTCAGTATCTGGTTATCAATCACAACCATACCCATTGGCTGACCGTAGCTATCAAAGAAACTTCCGTTTACTCCGGCATACGCCCCTTTTCTTTGAACCATTGAACTGGTTGTCTCATACCCGTGTATCTCATCATGTGCAATTATTGGCCTTATATTTACTTCTGGACTGTTCAAATTTACTTCCAATATATTGATAATCTGCTCCCTGTCCTCATCCTTAGTCTCCTGCCTCCTGTACTTAACTGACGGTTCGGAAGACTCTTCTTCTGTTCCGGATTGCTGTTCAGGTAAAGCTTGTATCACATCCTTAAATGGATTCGAGTTCAGATATATATAAATACAGAAAGAAAAACATAAAATAATAGCTGACGCTGCAGCTATTATGATTGTTTTCCTTCTATTTCTGTTGCTGATGAATATTCTGCGTCTTTTCATTACTGCTATCTCCCACAGGCTTATATGTTGTTCGCATGGTTCTTACAAGATTATTATACAACATATTTCCTAGTCCAATACCAGTTCCTTTTACGGCCTCCTCAGTAACTCTATCATCCAGCATCCCTTCAAACGTCTCCATTGCAAAGCTTCTCTCCACTAAATCCGATTTCGGAATGGAAGCCCTCATCTGCTTATAAAGCATACTAAGAAGTATCTGCTCGAACTCCTTGCATGCTGATTTAAGTTGTTCCTCATCTTTCTGGCTGTAAGCTCTTTCAAGCTGCTGTTCAAATTCAGTGCTTTTTGCCTGGCTTCTTATACTCTCTGCACCTGAACCTATCGTATTGCCGCTAACTCCTGCTATGTCCATGTTTAACCTCCGAAATGGTTAATATCTAATTAACTCTGAACCCCCAGATTTACCTTCTTAGATTGTTAGCCATTCCGAGCATCTCATCTGCTGACTGAATGGATTTTGAATTAATTTCGTAAGCTCTCTGCGCCATTATCAATTTAACCATTTCCTCAACCACCTGGACATTGGAACTCTCCAAAAAGCGCTGTTGAACTGAACTCTTTACAGTCGCTTCCTCAAGGGAAACAGGCTGCCCTGAGGCTGAAGTAACCCCCATCAGGTTTTGTCCTAGATTCTCAAGTCCGGTAGGATTATTAAAACTCACAATACCAATCCTCTGTCCTAATGACTGTGTAATACCGTTTTCGTCTGTATACATAAGTTCTCCCGAACTGTTCACATTAAGTTTATCAGCACTTACTGTCAGAAAAATCTCACTGCCACCTTCGTCAAGGACAGGATAGCCGTCTGATGTGACCAGCTTTGCACCATCATCTCCCATACTAATCTTAAAGCTTCCGTCTCTTGTATATGCCGGGGTTTCCTGTGGACCTCTCACTACAAAAAAGCCAGGCCCCTGTATGGCAAAATCAAGTGGGTTGCCCGTCTCTTCAAAATTTCCCTGAGTGTAGGATTTAACAGTGGCAGACGGATATGCCCCATGACCAACCTGAAGATTAACCGGTCTTCCATCTCCATTGTAATTATAGCCTCTGTTTATGTTTTCATAAAGTAGGTCCTTAAACTCAACCCTGTCCTTTTTGTAACCAGTAGTACTAACATTTGCAAGGTTATTGGCTATTACATCTACATTAAACTGCTGCCCTCTCATACCTAGTCCCGCAGTCCACAAAGCTCTCATCATAATTGCCTGTCCCCTTTCCTGAAATTAAACATATATTTACGCCTCTCTATATTCTTTCATTAAACTCTGAGGCTGGGTATATCATTTACTGCCCTTCCAAGTGTTTCGTCCTGAGCCCCTAAGACTTTCTGGCTCGCTTCATATGCTCTTACTACGGTAATCATATTTACCATTTCCCTGATTGGATTAATATTTGAGGTTTCTAGTGAGCCCTGAATAATCATTCCTTTGAATTCTGCCTCCTCAATTTCTCCTTCAGCTCTTATAAGGTTATCACCTGTTTTTCTTAGGTTTGCTGTATCTTCGAATGTTTTTATCATCAGTTTCCCGACCAGGGTTTCTCCCTGGATAACTTCACCCTTCTTGTTTATACTGAAGTCCGATCGGTCTATTACTATTGGCCTGCCATCTTCTCCTTTAACAGTATAGCCTTCCTTGGTTACAAGCACTCCCGATTCATCGAGGGTGAATGCTCCATCGCGTGTATACCTTTCCTCTGCTCCGGATTCACCGGTAACTTCGACCACAAAAAAGGATGAGGCACTATTGGCAATAGCAAGGTCAGTTGGGTTATCTGTATTTACAATCTTGCCCTGACTGTAGTCGGTGAATACTACACCAACATCATTTGACAGATGCATATTCCCTAATTTACCCGATGGATTTGACGGAGTATACCAATCATTGATTCTTCTGGTTAGAACATGGTCAAATGTTTCAAATACTGCCGAATCACGTTTGAATCCATTTGTATTGATATTGGCAAGGTTATTTGATATAACCTCAAGCCTTTTATTCTGAATTGTCATTCCCATTCCGGATGTGTATATTCCTCTTAACATTGTAACCTCCTATTTTAACTGTCAATATATTTATCGACATTGTATTATAAAACTTTATAGCCTATAGAGTTTGAATTGGTATGAAGAACTTCAGCTCGAAATATCAAAAAATTCTCTTCATAATAGTAATAGAGCAGGTTTTCCTGCTCTATTATCCAGACATCATTTGATAGCGAACTTAAAACAAATCTGTAATCATATTCATAACTCCATTTCTTTTCATAAAGCTTCTTCCGGCTCTCATCAGTTTTCTTCTCATCCTGTTTGTCTGTCCGTTACTCATCATTCCACCGATTGTTGCTCCGATAATGCCTCCAAGTATCATACCCCTGGTAAATTTATTGGTCCTCATCATCATATTAATCTCTCCTTTTAAACCATTTGTTATTTGAATAGCAAGTGCTGTAAGCCTCTTTCTTTATCAATAATTTCTTCAAGAGCTTCTCTCCCTAAAAAGATTCCTTCTTCTTTAAGCAATATGTTCCCAATTACAGGTACAATCTTACGCCCCGATATTATGTCCTGTATTAATCCGTCTGTTAATTCCAGAGCATCAATGGTTCCTTGTTCAATACTAAAACAGATATCATGAAGATAGCCTATATCCTTACCTTTATACGTTAAAAGTTTCTTATCCAACAGGTCGCTTCCTCTCGTAATATCCTGTTGGAACAGCAGTGCTTTACCCAAATCTATCACAACATTTTTGTCCTCAATAATCATTGTGTCATTTGCATGAGTAATATCATTAGATTTTACATAGTAATTTTTTACAGTATTTCGTATACATACTCCTGCTGTATGCTTTTTCTCCAGGTTGAACATAATATCATACACATGGCCTAATGTTTTACCCTTTTCCAGGATTAATACAGGTAAGCCGACTATTTTCCTGTATCTTAGCACTTTACCACTCCAATATAATTATTTACTAGTTATTATCTCAGAATTATGACTAATAATTCTTTTTCATTGGAGGTAGTTGATGGATTAACAGGGAGGTGTTTGAAAAACTATAAACAGGATTCTTGGATTCAGGTGGAGTTTATATCTCCAACTGAATCTTAGAAGCCGTTATCCAGGGACGTAGCGCCACTTATCTAAAATATTGAAGCTGGAATTTTAGTGGCGGTAGTCATCGGGTAAACAGGATTCTTGGATTCAGGTGGAGTTCTGGCTCCAACTGAATCTTAGAAGCCGTTATCCAGGGATGTAGCGCCGCTTTGACTACTAGTCGCTTGATTTCAAAGAAATCTTAGCAATAGTGTCCATCTTTGATGCTCACTTGAAAAAAGGGAGTCTTAGCGGCGGTAGTCATCGGATAAACAGGATTCTAATATTGACGTATATATAGTGCATTCAGTAAAATATACCAAGCAGCATCAAGCTTACGCCTTTGTATTATATTATCAGTGCTATTAAAACACCTTGGGCTGACATGAAAATATCTAAATATAAGGAGAAGAAAAAATGGCGGTTATAATGCCTTTTAAAGGATTGAGATATAATGACGGTAAGATTAAAGACCTCGCGCTGGTCACTACTCCTCCATACGATATCATTGCTCCTGATGACCAGAATAGGTACTATGAAAATCACCCAAACAATATTATAAGGATTGAACTTGGGAAAGACTGCGAGGATGATAATGAAGCCAACAATAAGTATACGCGCGCCGGGTCCTATCTGGATGATTGGATAAAGAAAAAGATACTGGTTTTTGAAGATATGCCGGCTTTATATATCTATGACCAGGAATTTGCCGTATCTGAGTACGAGTACGCATCTAGAAGAGGTATCATAGCCGCTGTGAAGCTGTCCGAGTTTTCTGAAGGAGTTGTTCTTCCTCACGAATATACAATGCCTAAAGCCAAGACCGACAGGTACAATCTGATGTCGGCTACAAATGCAAATATAAGTCAGATTTTTTCTTTATACAGTGATAATCATCGGGCTGCTTCCATACTGGATGACTATGCTTCATCCAATCCTCCGGATATTAATTATATAAACAGCTTGGATATTACCGAAAGATTATGGGTTGTGACCGATACGAATATTATTAATGAAGCAGTGTGCAGGTTTAAAGATAAGCAGCTGTTTATTGCAGACGGCCACCATAGATATGAAACCGCTCTCAATTACCGAAGGAGCATGGCCTCCAAGAACCCCGGACATAGTGGAGACGAGCCATATAATTATGTAATGATGACGCTGGTTGATATGGATGATTCCGGTCTCTTAATACATCCTACGCATAGAGTTATAAGAGGATTCCACGATTTAAACACGGAACGCTTTCTCCAATTTGCGGAAAGGTACTTCGAAATATCAAAGATTGAATTCAATAAAAGCTTCGGTCCCGGATACATTCCAACCCAAATAAAACATTCACTTGAGCAGAGCAGTGCATTTGGAAAGTCCATAGGCTATTTTGACGGTAAAGGAAAATGGTATTATATATTTAAGTTAAGAGACCCTTCTGCAGTTGAAAAAATACTTCCGGAAAAATCTCCGGCCCTCAGGGAGCTGGATGTTACAGTTCTACATTCCTTAATACTTGAACCTTACTTTCAAATTGATGCTGAAAACCTCTCTATGGAAAAAAGCCTTTTATATACCAGGAACATAGTTGAGGCAATGAATCGGGTGCAGTTTGGGGAGTACCAATGTGCTTTCATTATGAATCCACCCATGGTCAGCCAGGTGAAGGAAGTATCGTTGGCAGGTGAAAAAATGCCCCAGAAGTCAACCTATTTTTATCCTAAGCCAACCACGGGACTGGTAATGTATAAGTTCTAAGTTATGAATTAAAACTTAATGAGCGTTGCCTTTAGTATCCCGTTCACGTCGGTGATAAGTTTAAGGACATCTTCCGGGACTTCATTATCCACTCCAAGGAAGGCCACTGCTTTTTCCCCTTTTCTGTTTCTACTGAGCCTCATAGACGCTATATTTACCCTTGCCACCCCAAGAATAGACCCAATGTGTCCAATAATACCCGGCTGGTCAATATTCTGAACGGCTAAAGCAAAAGGCGTTGTAGGTTCAAAATCAACATTATATCCAAAGAAGTCTACCAATCTCATTTCATCATTGCCGAAAACAGTACCGGACAGAGAAAGCTCTCTTTCCTTTGTTATAAACCTTGCAGTAATAAGACTGGTAAATCTCTCGCTGTGGCTTGACTTCGATTCGACTACTTCTATTCCCCTGGCCCTTACCATTATTTCGGCATTGACGTAGTTGACATTCTCATCTGATATTATCGGTTCGAGAAAACCCTTTAGGAATGCCAGGGTTATGACCTTTGTTTCAATCTCGGCCACCTTGCCGCTGTAGAATATTTCAATCTTCTCAACTGGATACTTCTCGGTCTGAAAATATATCTTCCCCATTTTCTCGGCAATATCAAGATATGGCTTGACCTGCTCAGGGTCTTTAACATTCAGGGAAGGCATGTTAACTGCACTGACAAACTCACCTCTGAGTGCTGCAATAACCTGTTCTGCAATCATAACTCCTACATTGTGCTGTGCCTCAAATGTAGAAGCACCAAGGTGGGGAGTAAAGATTACATTATCCAGCTCCAGGAGCGGGTGTCTGAACTGCTGCTCTTCCGGCTTGGCTTCATAATTGGGCTCAAAGTTTAAAACATCAAGGCCTACAGCCGCCACCTTGCCATCCTTAAGAGCCTTGTACAGAGCTTCCTCATCTATCAGCCCTCCACGCGCACAATTAACTATCCTGACACCCTTCTTCATGAGGTCAAGTTCTCTTTCGCCGATAATATTGGCTGTTTCTTCAAGTTTAGGCATATGCAGTGTAATTATATCAGCTTCCCGAAGCAGGTCATCAAGGTTACCATAGTTTTCAACTCCGAGCTTACGGAACCTGTCTTCCGAAATATAAGGGTCATAGGCTATAATCCTGGTATTAAATGCCTTGAGCCTGGAAGCTACAATTGAACCAATCCTGCCTAGCCCAACTACTCCTATGGTCTTCCCGCTTAACTCGATACCTTTAAATTTGTTCCTTCTAAAGTCATTTTCTCTGGCACTTGAATGAGCCTGGGGTATATTCCTGCAGACACAGAAAATCAAGCCTATTGCTAACTCAGCCGCAGCATTTGAGTTCCCATGAGGGCTATTGACAACAACTATGCCCCTCTTGGTAGCCTCCTCCACATCAACATTATCTATTCCGGTACCCGCCCTGCCTATTACTTTGAGCTTCTTTGCCATCCTTATAAGTTCATGGTCTACCCTGGTAACACTTCTGACAATAAGAGCATGGTAGTCTCCTACTATTTTTAATAGTTCTTCTCTGGATATTCCGTACTTTATATCCACTTCTGCAGATTCCTTCAGTATATTTATACCTTCTTCAGCAATCCTTTCAGCAACCAATACCTTCATAACTCTCTACCTCCAGATAGTATTAACCGTTTCATTCGCAAAATCCCTCTCCGCCTCACTTATCTTCCTGTTCTTTTCTTAAACACTCTTTTACTGCTTCTACACCCGTACCTAACTTGAGGGAATAACCGCTTTCCTTTAGTGCATGCTCGAAAGCTGAAAAAGTTCTGGTAAGGTCGCACTCTTTCACGTAACCGCAGTGCCCTATTCTTATAATACTACCCTTAAGGTGCTGCTGACCTCCTGCAACCATGATATCGAACTTTTCATTCATCAGCTTCCTAACTTTTTCAATGTCTACCCCCTGAGGCGCCTTTATTGCTGTAATTATATAGGAAGACACATGTCTGTCTGCAAAGAGCTCCAGGCCCAATGTTTCAGCCCCGGTCTGCGCTGCAAGTGCCAGTCTCTTATGCCTGTTAAAAACATTGCTTAGTCCTTCATCTCTTATCAGATTTATTGCCTGGTTCTGCGCCAGCATAAGAGTAATTGACGGAGTAAAGGGAGTATCAGGCAGGTCCTGTTCCAGTCCCTTTCTATATGAACTGTAATTCCAGTAGAACTTGGGAAGTCCGGAATCCTTATGAGCTTCCCATGCCTTTTTACTCATACTCACAAAGGCAAGGCCCGGAGGGGTCATCAAAGCTTTCTGTGAAGCTCCTACTACTACATCAATACCCCACTGGTCTGTCTGTATATCAAGTCCACCAATAGAACTTATAGCGTCAATAATAAATAACCTGTCAGTTTGAGATACAATTTTTCCTATTGATTCAATATCGTTTGTAACACCGGTTGAAGTCTCATTGTGAGTAACTATTACAGCCCTAATCTCATTTCGACTGTCTTCCTTCAGTCTCTTCCCAATCTCTCCGGGGTCAACAGCCTTACCCCATTCCACAGGAATCCTGTCCACTTGGAGTCCGAATGCTTCAGCTATTTTTGCAAACCTCTCTCCAAAAACACCTGTGCTTGCAGCTAAAACCCTGTCACCTGCCGAAAACAGGTTGGCAATCACCGATTCCATTGCCCCGGTACCTGATGCGCTAAAAACCAATATATGATTTTGAGTTTGGAATATGTACTTGAGGTTCTGGTTTAACTGTTTAAATGCACTCCTGAATTCTTTTGTCCTGTGGTGAACCAACTGTCTTCCCATGACTTCCAGAACTTCAGGAGGAACCATGGTAGGACCTGGTGTCATCAATAATTTTTCTCCACTCATCATGTATCCCCCTTTGGGATAGAAACCCATCAACTAATTGTACTACTCTACACTATATGCTGGTATTATAACTTACGTGTTGTAGCCAGTCAACAAAAGTAGGGGGTGGTCTCTGCGCCACCCCGCAGAATATGATTATTGTAATAACCAAGACGTGCGGGTATGGAAACCCGCCCTACAGCAAATACATTTATTTACATTATATGCATTCATGAATTTGCCGTGCTTTTTGAACTATAAAGCTCATAAAATCCCATACCCAGCAGAAAAACCCCAAATACTCTGCGAAGCAAGTCAGGAGCTAATGAGGTTGCCAGATAAGCTCCAGCAGCCGCACCGATTAGTCCGCACAATACTATAACCAGCGCAGCCCGTATATCGACGTTTCCGTTTTTAATATGTATGTATAATGCAGCTGCAGCAGTCGGTATAAAAAATAGTAGATTGACCGACTGGGCAGTATGCTGCTCTACACTTAAAAATATTACCAGCGCAGGAATCAGTATGGCTCCTCCCCCTATACCCATGCCACTGATTACACCCGACGCAAGTCCGATTATAACTGGTATTATCTACATCACCATCCTTATAGCTGCTATAAGCATGAAGATGCCGAAAGTAATCCTCAGTGCCCTGCGTGGTATTGACTTTAGCAGTTTCGCACCGATATACCCACCTGCAATTCCTCCGAGGGCAACCTTCAGTGTAAGGGGTACATCCACAAAATCACCTCTGATATAAAAAATGGAGCTGACTATGGTAAGGGGTAGAATTACCGCAATCGCAGTTGCATGTGCTTTATGGTCCTCCATGCACAGTAGAATTGTAAGTGCCGGGACTACTATCGTACCCCCACCCGAGCCGAACAATCCATTGGCTGTCCCAGCGGCCAGACCTATTGCAGCGTATTTGATGATTTTCATATCTCAGTTCACCTGTAATATTTTGCTTCACTTACTATGATATATTCACATATTTATCCGATGACTACCGCCGCTAAGACTCCCCGCTTCTTCATCTGGGAGTTAAGCGGCACTACGTCCCTGGATAACGGCTTCTAAGTTTCAGGCGTAGCACACAAGGTGGACTATGATTTCTAAGTTATCAAAGATAACAAGAAATTATTAGCCAAAACACTCCACCTGAATCCAAGAATCCTGTTTATCCCTTCACTGCATTTCAAACTGAATAATTCGAGTTGTGTATTATTTTGAGGTGCTTACGGAAAATGAATTAACCGCTCATAAGGACTACGAAATCAAGATAAACTAAATGCTTGTTATACTAAATTTCAGACCGGAATTAATTCGCCATCGTGGCTCAATAATTCCTAGAATTGACGTCCTGTCAAT
>JAWLGL010000244.1:539-2933 GCA_041685035.1 Clostridia bacterium | reverse complement strand
TAGGTTACAGACCCCCAACTACTGATAGTACAAGCTGTAATTAGGGGACGGACATCAACTATTGACAGTACGGGCTGTATCCGGCACTCTACCTAACCAATGGGATGGCTTAATATTTATTGCAGTCTTCAATTATAACATGTAACATACAGTATAGTAATTATGGTTATTGTTTCAGTTATTGGATAGAGATCTCATTACCCTGGAGCATACCTGGTACATCAACGTAAATTCTTTGGAGCATACGGGATAAAAGGTAGACAAAAGATAAGCAAGTAGAAAAAAGATAATAGTAACTGACAGCTCTTTATTATACTATATATTTAGTGGTTTTTTATTGAATACCAATTCAAATAAGTAAAGAATTGTTTACACATGTAAAAAAAGTAGTATTGAACTATCAATACAACATTAATAAAATTAATGTTAAACCAATCACAGGGAAGTTATACCTACAAAACGAAGGGAGAATGTAGAACATGGGATTTAAAATCGGAGTATGTGGAGTGAATTCATTCGGGCAGCATTTTGTCCAGCTTTTCAAGGCACATCCATTGGTGGATGAAGTAATACTTGCTGACCTTGACTCAAAGCTGCTTGGCGAGGTAGCACAGAAATTTGGGATAGAAAAGACAGTAGCTTCACTTGATGAATTATGCAAAACAGATGTGGATGCGATTGCAATCTATACGCAAAGGTGGAAACACGCACCACAAGCAATCCAAGCACTAAGGGCAGGTAAGCATGTATATTCTGCTGTACCTGCAGCAATCACTCTGGAGGAACTTGATGAACTGATAAGGACAGTTAAGGAAACAGGCCTTACATATATGCTGGGAGAGACAAGCTATTACCGTGCACAGACCATATATTGCAGAAATAGGTTTGTAAAGGGCGATTTCGGTAAGTTTGTATATGGCGAAGGACAATACTATCATGATATGTCGCATTATTTCTATCCGCCGTTTTACAGATCAAATGGAGATGAGTGGAAAAAGTATGCGAGTTTTCCACCAATGCTTTATCCTACCCACTCAGTGTCGCATGTACTTGGAGTCACTTTTAGCCGTATGACAGAGACAAGTTGTTTCGGTTTCAAGGATAACCATATTGACGGCTTATTCAGGAAGGAAATCAGTTCTTGGAATAACGATTTCAGTAATGAATCTGCTTTATTCCGTACAGCGGATGGTGGTATGGCCAGGATTAATGAATTCAGACGTTCAGGGGCAGGAGAAAGCCGAATGAGTATTATTGGTACTGAGGCTGCATATGAAGAACAAGCGGGAAGTGTAAGTTTTGATTTGATAAACCAGAAGAATAAGGCAGGGGAAGGTGTGAATGAATTTCCAACCAAAGGAGTATGGAGGCAGTTCAGAAAACTTGCTGAAAACCCGAAAGATGGAGTTTTTGATTATACACTACATTACCAGGAAAGTGTTGGTGAGGACCTGATTGACCTCCATGACCATTTTAATGGAGTTCTTATAACTGAAGAGAATCTCGGGAATCTTCCTAAAGAATATATTGGACGCAAGCATAGAGATGTTTCACGATACCACCCTGTAGAACGTCTGCCCAAGGAATTTGTAGGTCTGCCAAATGGACATGCAGGTTCTCATCAGTTCCTGATTGTTGATTTTATGGAAGCGCTTCAGACAGGTAAGCTGCCTCCAAATAATGTGTGGATAGCTGCGCGTTATAATGCGCCGGGTATTGTTGCACATGAATCGGCAATGCGCGGTGGTGAATTGCTGAAAATCCCTGATTTTGGCAAGCCGCAGGCAAATTGGGAACTTATGGATCCAATGACAGCACTAAACGATTAGCAGACATGGATGTAACCGGTTGATAAGACCAGTGAGATTGTCCGTAGTGGGCATGGCAAGGGGACGTGGCAAGGGGACGGAGTTCAATTAGTGCATGGAAGCGGGACGGAGTTCACCTATCGGTTTGAATTTGATATGCTTAATTGGTTGTTTTAGTACATGAACTATGCGGTTACTGTTATCAAGCAACTGAAGCATATGCTATGAACAAATTTTATAAGGGTATGCATAGATGATGTTAAGTTCTGCAACTCCGTCCCCGGTTTACGTCCCTATTTTCTGTTGCTGCCGAAATTTAGCCGGTGAGTAGTGTTTATACTTCTTAAACATTTTTATGAAATAGCTTACGTTGTCAAATCCAACATTAAGTGATATCTCAAGGATTGTCAGTTTTTTATTTTGAAGCAGTTTCACAGCAGCATTTACTCTATATATATTGATATAGCTGACAGGAGTCATATTTGTCATGGATTTAAAGAACTTATAAAAGTGATCTGTACTCATATGTATTAAATCAGACAACTCCTGTATATGGAGTTTTCTGTTATAGTTTGTTTCTATATAC
>JAWLGL010000244.1:0-529 GCA_041685035.1 Clostridia bacterium | reverse complement strand
TTAAATATTACTTTTTTCAAGGTCAGTTATATTACAATTATCTGAAATGTGCTTATTATTTGATAAAATCAGGAAGATGATGTCATATACACAGGCTTTAATCCGCATTTCATAACCGAATGGCTTATTTCTGAATACTGAAATTATTTCTAATATATTATCAAGGATTTGTCTTTCCCATACTTCATTGCCGCTGATAAAAGTTGGAAACCTAAACTCACTTTGTATAAAAGGCAGAACATACTTACTCTGGCACATATCACCGTCATTAAAAGCCATCAGGGCAGAGTCAAAAACAATTGCAGTAATGTAACAGGCACTTTCGTTAAGAGACCTTCCTGAATGCAGTTCTCCACTGTTTAATAGTAAAGCCTGTCCTGCCTTCACATGAAAAGGCTTTCTATTAACTTCAAAAACAGCACTGCCCTGGTCGAGATAAATAAATTCCATATCTCTGTGCCAGTGACAGAAAACAAAATCAGCATTATATACTCCATTTTTACTTGTGCTTGATACATATATATTTAAT
>JAWLGL010000243.1:0-2936 GCA_041685035.1 Clostridia bacterium | reverse complement strand
GCAGCTATCAATGCAGTCAGAGAGGGTACAGAAGAACGGCACAGTAGTAGGGTAACAGATAGGATTGGCTCCCTTGTCAAGGAAGCAATTAGCAAGGGAGTTGCAGAAGAAGATTTGGTTGATGAGGTAACTTTTCTCAACGTGGCTGCTGGAGAAAAAGCACTGCGTGAAAGTGAAGTTGCAGAATCCGTTGTGGCGGTTATCGGGGCGATTTACAACCTGGAAACAGGAATCGTAAAATGGCTCGACTGCTAGAGTATCATAGAAGCAGGTCTAAACAAAGACCTGCATTTTTTTATTCTTTTTTGATTTAACCTGACCATATAATATCTTGCCACTACATCAATTCAAATATATAATCTAAAGGTACTTGTTACCAATTCCATTCAAGGGAGAATCAACATGCAAAAAGTCACAATCTATACAGACGGGGCATGCTCAGGCAATCCCGGCCCAGGCGGCTGGGCTGCCGTACTCATGTACATGGGGCACAGAAAGGAAATCTCCGGCGCAGACCCTGAAACCACCAATAACAGGATGGAGCTTACTGCAGTAATTAAAGCGTTCGAAAGCCTTAAGCATGAGTGTGAGATTGACCTGTACAGCGACAGCGCTTACGTCATAAATGCGTTCGAGAAAGGCTGGATATCTGACTGGCGCAAAAACGGTTGGAAGACCAAGGACAAGCAGGAGGTAAAGAACCGTGACTTGTGGGAAACATTATATACATACTCCCAGAAACATAAGATAAACTGGTTTAAGGTAAAGGGACACTCGGATAATGAATACAATAACCTGTGCGACAAGATGGCGAGAGACCGCATCAAGGAGCTTGCCAAAGAGCTGGAGGAACAGACTGATGGAACTAAATTAGAAGACAATAAATAAGTGAGCTAATAAAAATGGTACTTGAAGGCAATATTAATGATGCAAAGACCATCTAGGGAGGCTTGAAATGAAAGACTATTTTGTTGACCTGCATGTGCATATCGGAAGAACTAGCGCAGGCAGGAGAGTTAAATATGCTGCAGCAAACAACCTTACATTTGAGAATATTGCCGAGGAATGCGTATTCAGGAAAGGAATAGATGTAGTCGGAATAATCGACTGCTCATCACCGGGAGTTATCAGCGACATGCGTGCTCTTGTGGACCGGGGTCTGGCCAGAGAGCTGCCCGATGGAGGAATCCTCTACAGGGAAAAGCTCTGTATAATACCCGGTGCCGAGATAGAGACCGATGAAGCCGGAGAAAAGGGTTCGTGCAGCGGACATACCATAAACTTCTTTCCTTCATTGAAGTCAATCAGTGAATTTTCTACTGTAATGAAAAAGTATATACGGAATATCAACCTCAGCTCTCAGAAAGCGCATATGCCGGCCAGGGAGCTGCAGAATATTGTAGAGCAGTTTGAAGGAGTTCTGGTTCCGGCGCATGCTTTTACCCCGCACAAAAGCTATTACGGCAACTGCACCGACAGGCTGAGCAAGATATTCGGTGAAGGGTATGAAAGAATTATTGCGGTAGAGCTCGGCCTTAGTGCCGACACTGACCTGGCTGATAAGATTTCGGAGCTTGAGGGTAAAACGTTTATCAGTAATTCCGATGCGCACTCCCTGCCTAAGATAGCCAGAGAGTATAATCTGGTAACTATGGAAAGACCGAGCTTCGATGAATTGATAAAAGCTCTGAAAAGGGAGGATGGCAGGAAGATTAAAGCCAACTATGGACTCAATCCCAAGCTGGGCAAATACCATAGAACCTTCTGTGAAAAATGCGATGAAAAGGTCCCCGGTAAAATGCCGGTAACTAAATGTGATAAGTGCGGCAGTGATGATGTTGTTGTCGGTGTGCTGGATAGAATAGATGTAATTAAGGATAAAAATGAAACAGAGCATCCTGCTCACAGACCTCCATATATTCACCAGGTGCCGTTGGAATACATACCTGGTCTGGGTGAGAAAACAATCAGGAAACTGATTGAACGCTTCGGGAGCGAGATGGACATCCTGCATTATGCCGGAAGAGAAGAGCTCGCAGAGGTTGTAAAGGTAAATATAGCCGAGAATATCATCAAGGCACGTGAAGGCAAGCTTGAGATTGAAGCCGGCGGCGGCGGAATCTACGGCTCAATCAAGATAGAATGAGTCAGGGGACGGTTCCTTGACTCACTACAACAAAGGAGGAATGTTTGGTTTACATCACGCATAGTAATTAGGTAGCAGATGGTTTTATGACAATAGGCGGGTGGATATTTTGAAGGAAAGAATGGGCAGGTTTCTCACGACATATATTCAGGAAAACATGTCAATTCTATTCCTTATAGCAGTAATATTCGTGATAGGGATTGCAGCTGGGGCATTTACTGTAAATTCATTGGACAGCGGGCAGAAGGGTGAACTGTATAATTACATAAATGGATTTCTGGAATCAAAGGAAATCCGAATTTCTCAGGCAGAACTGTTCGGACAAATCTTTCTAAACTATGCCAAACTAGTTTTAATACTATGGTTTCTAGGGGTTACAATTGTCGGCTTACCCCTGATATTCGGCCTTATAGGCTTTAAAGGGTTTAGCATAGGCTTTTCTGTTGGATTTATGCTTGATGTATTTACTGATATAAGAGGCATACTTATAGTTATTTCTTCGGTACTTCCACAGACACTTATCATCCTGCCGTGCCTAATTGTATTAAGTATCAGCAGTATTAGGCTGTCATTGTATTTGCTGAGAGGGGGTGAACAGAAAAGGCAAAGAGGAGGCGAGACTAAAGTCAGGCTGATTTCCCATACGGCCATGTCAATCATGATAATGGTAGTCATTGCAATTGGAGCACTTCTTGAATCATTTGTGTTACCTATGTTTTTAAATATTATTTCATCTCACTACTACAGCGGTGCCTGACCATAGAGTATACTGAATAATCGGAAGAAAAAA
>JAWLGL010000242.1:0-2968 GCA_041685035.1 Clostridia bacterium | reverse complement strand
CCCGCAGCTGTCCGATTCTACCAATCTCTTTAACTGCACAGTCAATATCCTTACATAATACTGATATAGGTATAACCTTAAACCCTTGTTCTCTTAGAAAGCTCAGAGTTTCCTCATGAGTTTCAAACTTCATTCCTTCAATGTGTTGAATATTGAATATAATAATATCCAGCTTCCGTGAAGCAGCAATACTAGGGTCAAGCTGCCTCAGTGAACCTGCAGCTGCATTCCTGGGGTTGGCAAACAGCGGCTCTCCCTGCACTTCCCGCTCTTCATTCAATCTTGAAAATGCATCTTTAGGGAGATAGACCTCTCCTCTTACTTCCATACTAATATTCTTATCCTTGATTGACAGGGGTATAGATTTTATGGTTCTTAGATTTAGAGTCACATCTTCGCCTGTTATTCCGTCTCCTCTCGTCGAACCCCTTACAAATACACCTTTTTCATACTCAAGGGAAACAGACAGGCCATCCACCTTAGCCTCAACTATATACTCAAAACCATCTCCAACAATATTCCTGACTCTTCGATTGAAATCGTAGAGTTCCTCCTCGCTGAATGCATCTGCAAGGCTCTGCATGGGAACCCTATGTATTACGGTTTCAAAACCCTCCAGAGGTTTGCCACCCACCCTTTGTGTCGGAGAATCCGAAGTAATCAATTCCGGATAGTTATTCTCCAAGGTTTCAAGTTCCCTTAAAAGCTTGTCGTACTCAAGATCTGAAATCTCAGGGCTGTCCTCTACGTAGTATTTATGGTTATGGTAATTAATAATTTCACGCAGTTCTTCTATCCTACTTGCGGCTTCCAACATTTATACACCCCCACCTATCTACCCTTAATATGGGATTAATTATATTTAAAAAACAGTAAAAAAAAAAGAGTCATTTTTAGACCCTAAATTGTACCTGTATTCTTCTTCTGGAAGTTTACAATTTCAAGCAGCAGTTCTTCTGCTTCCTCAATCCCTGAGGGTACAGGCAGCGTAATTCCCCGTTTATTCAGTCTTCTGAATAACTCAACCACAACCGGAGGTTCGAGATTGGCCTCCCTGATGGTTTCAGTCATCGAAAATATTTCAGCCGGTGTTCCTCTGGCCACGATATGCCCCCGGTTCAGAACGTAGATAACATCAGCTATCTCCGGCACAACATTAATATCATGCGTGGTAACTAAGGTAGTTGTACCGAAACTACGGTTAAGCTTGTTAAGCAGGTTCATTATCTCCCTCTTGGCTCCCGGGTCAAGCCCATCAAAGGGTTCGTCCAGAACCAGCAGTTGGGGATTGGTAACCATTGCTCCAGCCAGAGCCACCTTCTTTTTCTGCCCTCCACTGAGGTAGTGAGGAACCTTATTCAGAAGTTCACAGATACCCAGCTCCATGCAGACATTTTTAACACACTTATCAATTTCTTCTTTATCCCGGCCTTCATTCCTTAGTGAAAAAGCAATGTCATCATAAACGGTTGGCCCGATTATCTGCTCATCAACATTCTGAAAGACTACACCGATTTCTTTTCTCAACTTCCTGAAGTCTTTTTTGGGGTTCATTCCGGCAACTGTAATTTCCCCTTCAATAGGTTCAAGAAGTCCCAGAATATGCGACAGCAGGGTGGTCTTGCCCGCACCGTTAGGTCCAAGAACAGCAACCCTTTCCCCTTTGTTTACAATAAAATCAAGTCCACATATTCCAACCTCAGTCTTATCCGGGTAGACATGCCTTATGCACCTTACCTTTACCAGCTCGTCCATGGTATCACTCCTATCAGTAGTACGAACAATCCGAACAGTATTGGGAGGACATCCGCAGTTTTCGGAACATTCCATACCAATCCGGTTTGCAGTTCTCCTTCGTATCCTCTCAGGGTATAGATATTATACATTCGTTCTGCCATGTCGAAAGTATTTATTATCAGCATTCCCAATGTACCGGCCATGCTTTTCAGATAAAAAAACAGGTTCGTAGGTCTTAGTCCACCCCTGAGTCTAAGCATAGACAAAGTGCTTCGAATTTTGTCTGCCAGTATAAAGATAGTTCTATATGTAAAGAACATTGCATCTACAACAATGTCCGGTAAAAACAGCCTCATCATGGAAAACAGTTGCGTATAAGGCGTTGATGCAATAACAACCAGTAAACCCGCAGCTATGCCCAGCGACTTTAAAACAATAAGCAGTCCGCCGGATATGCTGTAGGATGATTTAATAACTGCGAAGGGCAGACTGAATAGAAAGGGATATAAAAGGAAATAGAGCACCCTTTTAAAGCTCATTCCTGTAAACCTGGTAAGAATCAAAACGACAGTTAGTATTGCAGCGGCTTTGACCCAGTCTCCAATCATTATCATGGTCACTGTTATCAGTACAGCCATAATGACCTTGGACAAGACCGAAGATTTGTTAAGCCATGTATTCTCATTATTAGAAACATAATCAATATAGGCTAAATCCACAGAAGCAACCTCCTAAGCTTGTATATACTGCTAGCTGTGTCCTTTCAGCATCTCCGGCCTCACCTTAAGAAAATACCTTACAATCAGCACCGTCACCAGGGTTTCAATGACAATACCCAGTCCCCAAATCAATCCCAGTGCCAGCCAGCCGCTTTTAAACAGAAACCCCGTTTCAGAAAGGCTTGCATCATGCCCATCCTCATGGTTATGAATTTCCCCGGCCGTAATATGGTGCTCGTTGTTTTCCTGGTTCTCACTGTGGTGATGCTCTTCCTTGGCATGGTTATGCATCAGCGTACTTTCCCAACCTGCGTTGGTTGCGCCCACAACACCAATCATAAGTGAGGTCGAAATCAATAGTGCAGTCACTGTTGCTGCAGCAGCTGCAGCAGCAGGCTTAATTCTTTCTTTAAGTACTATGAATAAGAACCATCCTATCAATGCTTGCGAACCTACGATAATGGTGTTTAGCCCAACAACAGTTATACCTCCATGGCCCAGCATGGCAAGGA
>JAWLGL010000021.1:10602-16497 GCA_041685035.1 Clostridia bacterium | reverse complement strand
GTATTTGTAGCGGATGACAGGGACTATGCATTGGATGCATACGAAATAGGGGCGTACGGGTATCTGCTTTGTCCTGTAATGAAGGATAAGCTGGAAAAATATTTGATGATGAAAAAGGAGATGTGAGGATAATGAAAAAGAAGAAGTACTCATCAATTGGAGCAATATTGATAATTGGAGCAATGCTGATGCAGTTAATAATTCCAATTGGTGTATCAGCACAAGGGCTGCCTGCTCCAACTGGAAGCGGGACATTAGAGGATCCATACACAATAATGTCAGTAGATAACTTCCTATGGATAGCAGAAAATAACACGGCACAATCCGGATTTTCAGGCATGTACTTCAAACAGACTGCAGACATTGACATGAGTGGAGTTGCAAATTATGCACCCATTGGTGGAGATGAGGATATTAATAATTTGAAAGAATTTAATGGCTCTTATGATGGAAATGGATACAAGATTTCCAATCTTACTTATGTTGACAACAGCGATATAAGTACTGGATTGATTGAGGTCGGATTATTTGGCTCAGTAGGTGAAGTTGGAGAAATTAAAAATTTAACATTAGATAATGTCAATATTACCGGGAATGGAAGAAATTATTCAAAGTTAGGAATTCTTGTAGGGAAAAATTCAGGTACGATCAAGTACTGTAAAATAGAAGCAAACTGCAGTCTGACAGGTCAGAGAAACAATTGTATGGGTGCATTTGCCGGTGTTAATGATAGAATTATAAAAAAGTGTACAAATGAGGCTGCTGTGTCTGGTATTGGAGGAAATACATTAGTTGGAGGAATTGTAGGAGATAATTATTCAACTATAATAAACTGCCTCAATAAAGGAGCAGTTTCAGGCGGCGGAGATGCTAATGGTGGTATTGCAGGTATGGATGAGTATGGTGGAACATACTTTTGTCTGAATGTCGGAAATACGGGAGGAACAGGAGCTATTATCGGAATTTTGGCGGATGGAGTACCGACAGACAACAATTACTTAAATACTGCGACCCATGGTGTTGCCAATGATGTAACTGCAGGTGGCGGCTCTAGTGACAATGGGTGTTCTTCTAAGACAGATGTTGAATTGAAAGAGCAGGCAACATTCACAAATTGGGATTTTACTAACAACTGGTCTATTGATGAAGGAAATGCTTATCCGGTACCACTGTCGGTGGTTTCGGCACCTGAGCTTTCAGTAACTGTTGCTCCAGGCTCTGCTGTTGGGACAACCAGCATTACTCCAGATGAGGTTTTATCTGCAGGTCATCATTGGGCGATATATAAGTTTTTTACCAACCCAATTGCGACACCCGACGCCGGGGATAAAGCCAATAGCTGGTCATGGGCAGCTTATTCTGCGGGAGATGATATTAGTGGTGTAGATGCAAATACTAAGAAATATGTTGCTATTTGTGATGTAAACCCACTTGGAAATATTGAGAAATTTAAATTAGTTACTCTTACTACTCAGGACATTAAATTTTATGGGGTGCAGCCTTTGGGAAGCGGTACGGAAAATGACCCATATTTGATTGGTGAAGAAGGTAATCTTTTATGGATGGGCGAGCAGAGCAATTACAATAGCCAAGATTTTAGTGGTAAGTATTTTAAGCAGACAGCTGATATTGATATGACTGGCATTACTGACTTTTTACCTATTGGTGACTCGAATTATGAGTTTAATGGAACCTATGATGGGGATAAGCATAAAATCACTAATCTTACAATAGACAAAAGCCTGGATGGTGAGCTTGGCTTTTTTGGAGTAATAGGAACAGGAACAGTCAAAAACGTTTTACTTGAGGATCTTACTGTTAATTCAGACGACACTAATAACTGGGCATTTGGAGGAATAGCAGGATGTAACTATAATGGAACCATTTCTAATTGCCATATTACTGGAAATAGCACAATAAGTGGTTTCTGTGAAGTAGGAGGAATTGTAGGGGAAAATGATGGAGGCAGCATTGAACAATGTTCGAATGAGGCTGTCATTATATTGAAAGGTTCCGGTTGGTCAACAGTTGGCGGTATTGTAGGCGGAATGTATGGTGGTAATTTGAGGGAATGTTACAATACTGGAAGCGTGACAGATAACACCGGTCAAATGGCAGGAGGCATTGTAGGTGACCTAAGCGATACAAATAGTCATATCACCAATTGCTTTAACACAGGGCTAGTAACCGGAACAAGTGACAAGGTTGGTGGAATAGTTGGATATTTGGAAAGCGGGGTTCTAGAGAATAATCTCTTCCTTGATACATCTGCGTCTAATGCTTATGGTCACAATGATACCGGTGTAGATTACTCAGACCAAGCGGTTGCAAAGACCTCAAGCCAGATGAAAGAACAGGCTACTTACATAGACTGCGGATGGGATTTGACTCCTGATACTGGAGTTTGGGCTATCGACATTAATATCAATTCAGGATATCCATACTTACAGAGTTCCGTGACAACACCAACCCCAGAAGAGTTAGCAAATATAGATATAGCAGCAGCAAAAGCATTAATACCTACAGAGCTTACTGTTGCAGAAGGAGTTTATACCAATCTATTGACATATTTGAATGGAATTACCGGAATGAGCAATACGGGAGTAACTCTGACATTGGCTTCCTCCAATGCCAACATAGCCAATGACGGAACCATTACCTATTCATCAAGCCAGGTGACCGGAAATGTAGTTGTCCATATTATTAAAGCCAATGGAACAGAGGACACAAAAACCATAGCAGTGACTGTGCCTGCGCACTATAGCAGCGGAGGCAGCAGTAATTACACTGCACCTGCTCAAAATACAAATACAGGCGCTGATATCCTTGTGAACGGCAAGATCCAGACAGCAGGAACAGTAAGTACCAAAAAGGATGGAGATAAAACTGTTACTACTATTGAGTTAGACCAGCAGAAGCTGGAGCAAAAGCTTGAGAAGGAAGGCAGTAACGCAGTGGTTACCATCCCGGTAAATACAAAAGCCGATGTCGTTGTTGGCAAACTAAACGGACAGACAGTCAAGAATATGGAAACCAGGGAAGCAGTACTTGAGGTTAAAACAGAAAAAGTAACTTATACCTTACCGGCTTCACAAATAAACATTGATGCTGTATCACAGCAAATGGGGACACAGGTGGAGCTTAAGGATATTGCAGTAAATGTAAAAATATCCGAACCTGAAAATGATACTGTAAAGGTTGTTGAAGAGATAGCCAATAAGAACAGCTATCAGGTTGTAGTCAAGCCTGTGGAATTTGAAATTACGTGCACCAGTGGAAACAAGACGGTTGAAGTTTCAAAATTCAATGCCTACGTTGAAAGAATAGTTGCCATACCTGAAGGTGTTGATCCAAGCAAGATTACAACAGGCGTTGTGCTTAACCCGGATGGCACATTCTCACATGTACCTACAACAATAATTGTAATTGAGGGCAAGTATTACGCAAAAATCAACAGCCTGACCAACAGCACATATTCTGTAATATACAGCCCAAAAACCTTTAAGGATGTTGAAACCCATTGGTCCAAGAATGAGGTCAATGACATGGGCTCAAGACTAATTATTAACGGAATTGGAGATGGGAATTTCGAGCCTGACAGAGACATAACCAGAGCAGAGTTTTCAGCAATAGTTGTTAAAGGTCTTGGATTGATGAGACCCGGAGCGGGGAAAGACTCCTTTAAGGATGTGAAGAAAGGTGACTGGTACTACGATGCAGTATCAATAGCTTATGAGTACAAGCTAATCAATGGTTATAGTGACGGTAATTTCGAGCCTGAAAGCAAAATTACCCGTGAGGAAGCTATGGCAATAATATCAAGGGCCGTGGCAATTGTAAAATATGATATTACAGTTTCAGATTCAGACATTCAAGAACAACTCACAAAATTCACAGACGGCAGTGATATAGGCAGCTGGGCCAGAACTGCTGTCACAGTCTGTGTTAAGAGTGGGATTGTTAATGGGAGCAATGGAAAGGTGTATGCAAAGGACGATATATCACGGGCGGAAACAGCAGCAATTGTAAGGAGAATGCTTCAGAAGGCAAAGTTGATATGATGTTAAATGACACTGGGGACGGTTCTGATTGACAACGTATATATTAATTGATAAAATACCCTCCAGAGTATAATTATGGAGGGTATTTTCATGCCAAGGCAATCACGGAAGCTTAGTAAAAGCAGTATATACCACGTAATGATTCGTGGAAATGAGAGGCGGAATATATTTCTGGACGATGAAGACAGAGAGAGATTTATTAATACACTTCAGATAAAGTTTAAAGTGAGCGGTGCAAAATTATTTGCGTACTGCCTGATGGATAACCATGTCCACCTTCTTATTGGTGAAGGGAAGGAGGATATTGCCAAGATAATGAAAAGGATTAATGTAAGTTATGCCATGTATTTTAATAAAAAGTACAAAAGGATTGGGCACCTATTCCAGGATAGATTCAAGAGTGAGGTTATAGAGGACGAAAGCCATCTCTTGGAGGCTGTAAGGTATATTCACAATAACCCGGTGAAAGCCGGCATAGCAAAGAAAGCATCGGACTATCAATGGAGCAGCTATAACCTATATAAGGCTGATTCGGAAGGTATTATTGATAAAGATATTGTGCTAAACATGTTTTCGGAAAATGCAGAAAGAGCGGTTTCACTGTTTGAAGAATTCAGTGTAAAAGACAGCGATATAGAATTTATTGAGCACGACGGGAGAGATGCCGAAGAAAGGCAATTGGAAAAAGCAGAAGAGGCAAAAGAAATAATCAGCGATTTTTTGAGAAGTAGAAATATAACCAATAATAATTATATAAAGAAGAAAGAGATTAGAGATGAACTTATCATGGTATTAAGGAATATATGTGGTCTATCAATAAGGTCCATTGCTAATGTACTGGATATAAATCGGGGAGTAGTTCAAAAAATCACGAGGGAAAGCCATAAGATGACAAAAAGAACCGTCCCCAATGACACCGAATGACATAAAGGAGTTTTGATTATGAATTTAGGATTATCAGTGCTTTGGTTCTGTATAGCATATTTTGCTGTTACTATAGTGGGTATTCTGCATACGGTTTTTAATTGGAAAATATTAAAATATGAAACGCCACAAGGTATAGAGTTCAAACCATCACAAGTTCCTGCATATATAAAGACCATACCATTTCATGTCTTATATAATATTATTCTATTCCCAATCTTTTCATATATTTATCTCAAGCAAGTAGCCCCTGTTAATATATGGAATGAAGCTTTGGTTATAGCTATAAGTTGGACATCTATCACCATAATAGTTGATTTAATAGGGTGGGTTCTCATTAAACATCCGTGGAATATGACATTTAAGGAAATGTATATTGACTATCAACCGTGGATTACACTTATATATACGGCTATATTTGTTAGCCCGTTTATCGCAGCAGGGGTTATATAGCAAATTAAATGCGGGTTATATTACAGTATAATTCATACTACTTTAGTTAGCCGGAGTATTAAGAAGTAAAGGTGGTCTATCAATAAGGTATATTGCAAAGTGCTGGATATGAATTGAGGAATAGTTCAAAAATGGCGTGGAGAGCAGCCAAGAGCTGACAAAAAGAACCGTCCCTAATGACACCTAATGACAACTAATCAAATCCACTAATCTATCGGCAAACTCTTGCGTGCCTGTGGAACCACCAAAGTCAGGTGTCATATATTTATTTTCCTTAAGTACAGCTTTAATAGCGTTTTCTATAACATCTGCAGCATGGTTTTCGCCAAGATGACGCAGCATCATTACTCCGGATAAAATTGTGGCAGTTGGATTGGCAGTGTTCTTTCCGGCTAGCTTTGGAGCACTGCCGTGAGCTGGTTCGAAAACTGCAGCGTCGGCACCAAGATTGGCTCCG
>JAWLGL010000021.1:0-10592 GCA_041685035.1 Clostridia bacterium | reverse complement strand
CAATACCAAGGCCTCCAATCAATCCTGAACAAAGGTCGGAGAGAATATCTCCATATAAATTTGGCATTACCAGCACATCGTACTGTTCTGGAGTTTGTACAAGATTCATGCACATGGTATCAACAATCATTTCTTCATATTCAATTTCAGGATATTCTGATGAAATACTTCTTGCAGCTTCAAGAAAAAGCCCGTCTGTGTACTTCATAATATTGGCCTTATGCACCGAAGTTACCTTTTTCTGGCTGCGGGTTCTTGCAAGCTCAAAAGCATGTTTGCAAATCATTTCAGAAGCTTTTCTTGTAGTTATTTTAATGCTTTCAGCGGCAAAGTCTCCAATCATATGCTCAATACCGGCATAGAGGTCCTCGGTGTTTTCACGGACGATAATAAGGTCAATATTTTTATAACGCGAAGGAACACCTTCTAAAGTTTTGCACGGCCTGACGTTTGCAAAGAGATTCAGTTCTTTTCTGAGTGATACATTTATACTACGAAAACCGGTACCAATTGGGGTAGTGATGGGCCCTTTCAGCGCAGCCTTATTTCTTCTTATTGAATCTATGACATGATGCGGCAGAGGGGTGCCGAATTCTTTCATTACGTGCTGGCCTGCATCCATCCGTTCCCATTTGATATTGGCTTCTGCAGCATCAATGACCTTTACTGCAGCATCTATAACTTCCGGACCTATTCCGTCGCCAGGAATCAAAGTGACATTATGCATTTACACTGTCCTCCTTGTATAGTTAAGTAACCCGCCGTGCAGAAGTATATCTATCTGGCGGGAAGTCAGGGTAACGTTTAATGGGATTTCTATATCTTTTGATTTATGTAACGCAATTATCCTGCCGCTTCCTAGAGGGTTTCTGCAGTCAGTTATTTCAATAATATTATCTTGCCCAATATTGGCATAATCACTTTCATTTTCAAAAACTAATGGGAGAATACCTGAATTAATAAGATTTTGCATGTGAATGCGCGCAAAGGATTTTGCAATAACAGCCTTGATTCCAAGATATAGAGGAACAAGTGCGGCATGTTCGCGGCTCGACCCTTGCCCGTAATTACTGCCGGCAACAATCAGACCACCGCTTTCAATCTTGGCCCTTTGCGGAAAGCTGTGGTCGCAGGGCGTAAGACAGTATTCGGATAAATACGGTATATTGGAACGATAGGGAAGCAGCTTTGCATTAGAAGGCATAATATGGTCTGTGGTAATATTATCCCCAAGTTTTATGAGAATTTTTCCTGTAATGGTTTCTTTAAGCTCTTCATTTATTGGAAAATGCTTTATATTCGGGCCTCTAACTATTTCTATACTATCAGGGTTATCGGAAGGTGGTATTATCATGCTGTTGTCAATAATAAATTCATCAGGCAGGCTGATATCTGGAATGATGTCACACTCTGAGGGGGGAGTAAGCTTCCCGATAATTGCGCTGACTGCAGCTGTCTCCGGACTAACAAGATAAATCCCGGCAGATTGAGTTCCACTTCGGCCCTCAAAATTACGGTTGAATGTACGCAGAGAAACTGTATTATTAGCGGGGGCTTGTCCCATACCGATACATGGCCCACATGCACATTCGAGAATTCTTGCTCCTGAAGAAATGATATCAGCTAAAGCTCCATTCTCCGCCAACATAAGCAGAACTTGTCTAGAGCCTGGAGAAATAGAAAGGCTGACATCCGGGTGAACCTTTTTTCCTTTGAGAATCTGAGCTACCTTCATCATGTCTGTATATGAAGAGTTGGTACAGCTTCCGATTGCTACCTGGTTGATATTAATTCTGCCGATATCCGAGACTTTTTTTACATTATCCGGACTGTGAGGTGCAGCAGCCAGAGACTCAAGGCTTGAGAGGTCAATGCATATTTCATTGTCATAACTTGCTTCCGGGTCCGGTTTCAGTTCAACCCATTCATGTTCCCTTTTCTGAGCCTTTAAGAATAGTCTGGTGATGTTATCGCTTGGAAAAATTGATGTTGTAGCTCCTAGTTCTGCTCCCATATTGGCAATTGTAGCCCTTTCGGGAACTGAAAGCGTAGAAACACCTTCTCCTCCATATTCAAATACTACTCCGACACCGCCTTTTACGGTAAGTATTCTGAGAAGTTCAAGTATGATATCCTTGGCCGATACCATTGGTTTTAATTCACCGGTAAGGTTCACCCTGTATACCTTGGGCATTGTAAGGTAGTATGGGCCGCCACCCATGGCAGCAGCGACATCCAGCCCGCCAGCGCCTATTGCGAGCATGCCCAGGCCGCCGCATGTAGGAGTATGACTATCTGAACCCAGCAGTGTCATTCCAGGTATACCGAAACGCTCGAGGTGAACCTGGTGGCAGATTCCGTTACCAGGCTTCGAGAAATAAATACCGTACTTGCTTGCAGCAGTTTGTATATACAAATGGTCATCAGCATTTTCAAAACCGGTCTGAAGTGTATTGTGGTCAATGTATGCAACAGACCTCTTTGTTTTTACGTGAGGTATGCCCAGTGATTCAAATTGCAGATATGCCATTGTACCTGTTGAATCCTGTGTCAATGTCTGGTCAATTTTAACTGCAATTTCTTCTCCGGCTTTCACGCTTCCGCTTGACAGATGAAAATGTATTATCTTTTCGACCAGATTAAAAGGCATTGTCAACACTCCCCGGAATCACCATATTATCGTGCATCCATAGGAACATAATCATGCCTTTCTGAGACACTCTTGTATGCAGGCCTGATAATCTTCCCGGCATTTACTATTTCTTCAATGCGGTGCGCACTCCAACCAGTTATTCTTGAGATGGCAAAGATGGGAGTGAACATTTCTGTAGGAATATTTAGCATCTTATAAACAAGCCCGGAATAGAAGTCAACATTTACGCTTACGCCCTTATACATCCTGCGAACCTTGGCTATAGCCTCGGGAGCAAGCTTTTCTATCTTTGAATAAAGATTAAACTCGGCATCAAGACCCTTTTCCTTTGCAAGCTGTTCAGCATGTTCTTTAAGGATTACTGCTCTTGGGTCTGAGACTGAGTAGACAGCGTGCCCAACTCCATATATTAAACCTGAACGGTCAAAGGCTTCCTTATTGAGGATTCTCATCAGATAGTCTTCGATTTCCTGGTCGTCATTCCAGTCATTAAGGGTTTGTTTCATGTCTTCAAACATTTGAGTAACCTTAATGTTAGCGCCGCCGTGCCTCGGCCCTTTTAATGAACCAAGAGCCGCGGCAATAGCTGAGTATGTGTCTGTTCCGGAAGATGTAACTACATGCGTTACAAAGGTTGAATTGTTACCGCCGCCGTGTTCTGCGTGGAGTACAAGTGCAAGGTCAAGCAGTTTTGCTTCGAGCTTTGTATAGCTGCAGTCAGGTCTTAGCATCTGCAGAATATTTTCAGCAGTGCTTAACTCGGCTTTTGGACTGTGAATATACAGGCTGTTATTTTCATGGTAGTGGGAAAACGCCTGGTAGCCATATACTGCCATTAGTGGGAAACAGGCAATCAGATGAATACACTGCCTTAAAACATTTTCAACTGAACTATCGTCAGGATTATGGTCAAAGCTGTAGAAGGCCAGTACACTCCTAGCCAAAGCGTTCATTATATCCTTGCTGGGAGCTTTCAGAATCATATCCCGAACGAAATCATCCGGCAGGCTTCGGTAATGGCAAAGAAGCTGGTTAAAATCCTCAAGCGTTTTTGTGTCGGGTAAATCACCGAACAGTAACAGGTAGCAGGTCTCTTCAAAGCCATACCTGCCTTCGCTGACGAAACCATTCACAATATCAGTTATATCAATACCTCTGTAAATTAACTTGCCGGGACCGGGAACCATATCCTTCTCATCAATAATATAGGAATGCACCTCACCAATCTCTGTCAATCCAACAAGCACGCCTTTTCCATCCAGGTCACGGAGTCCGCGCTTTACTTCATACTTTGTGAACAATTCAGGATTGATATAGCTGTTTTTCTCAGCTTGACCCGCTAATTTACTAAGCATTTTTCCTTCAAACTTTTCCATATTGATATCTTTCATAGTACTGCACCTCCGATAGTTATTTTTGGGGTGTTCAGGTTATGAAATTATCTAAATAATCCCGGGAATATCAGGTGAAAATCTTTAAGACAGAGTCATGCTTCAAAGAAAATGAAGCCTTTCTTACTCAGTAATTAGGGTATCATTGTTTAAAATTAAAGTCAATGTGACACATTTTCTTCATCCAGCTATTTCTTCCAATGGCACCATAACATCATGACGCCGGGGAGTGGTTCAGAAGACAGGGAATAGGATAATAAAAGATGACAGAAAGGACGTCGTCAATGATATAATAGATTAGACTAACAGAAAAAGGAGTAAACTACAATGTATGTATATGCTGGCAATGACCATATTGCTGCAGTTACAGGTAAAATTGATGCAGATAATCACAGCCATCTAATGGTCCAAATATCAATTTCCTTTCACGATAAGTTTAATATTTCGGTTGCAGAAAAACAATTTGCCTGCAAAGGCATCATTATAAGTTCAAATACAAATCACACATTTTATAGTAGTCAAGACGAGCAAATTTTCTTTTTAATCGATAACACTTCTACCATAGCAAAACAACTGAATATGCAGTATCTAAAAGGTCAGTCGTATTATGTTATTGATGACGAGTCAATAAACATAATACGGTCCTTAATACAGCAATATTACCCTATTTTAGATAAAGAGGATTACCTTAGGGTTTATTCACAATTGCTTCAAACATTACAGATAAGCACGTATGCCAACAATGCTATGGACGGGAGAATTATTAACCTGCTTACTCAAATTAAAAACTGTACCAATACGGAGCACAGTCTTGAAGAAATGGCAAAAACCGTTCATTTATCGCAAAGCCGATTATCCCATTTGTTTAAAAAGGAAACAGGTATGCGTTTAAGCTCATATATTGTGCTGCATAAATTGCAAAAAGCGATGTTCGATATATTTGCCGGAAAAAGTATAACCGAGGCTGCTGTCATGGCCGGCTTTGACAGTCCATCGCACTTTGCGGCTGTAAGCAAAAAAACATTGGGTATACCTGCAAGAGAATTGAACAAAGATAGCTTTTTTTTGAAAGTAGCAACATACTAAAATGCTTATAATTAAATAAAGGGGGGTCAATGTGAAAAATAATTTAGTAGAAACGCATTTATTAGATTATAATCATCCTAAAATGCAACAGCTTATTGCAGATAGAAAATGGGCTGAAAAAGACGAGTCTGAAAAAATTAGACAAATTTATTCCTTTGTAAAGGACGAAATTTTATTTGGGTACAATTCAAAGGACGAATTTAAGGCTTCGGAAATATTAGAACAGGGCTATGGTCAATGCAATACCAAGGCTATATTACTTATGGCATTACTTAGAGGCGTTGGTATCCCAACAAGGTTACATGGGTTTCTGATTGATAAAACCATGCAAAAGGGTGCACTGGTAGGCTTAGCTTACCTGTTAGCTCCCGCAAAAGTAACCCACGCATGGGCAGAGGTATACTATGATGGCAGATGGATAGCGGTTGAGGGTGTTATTCCAGATGAGAGCTATTACAATGCTGTTAAAGATCAACTGCAAAAGCGTGATGACGGTTACTATGGTTATGCTATTGCTGTAAAAGACAAGTGTGCCGATAACTTTTGTTTTGTAGGTAAGGATACCTACAGCCAAAGCCTTGCAATTACCGATGATCTTGGCATTTATGATTCGCCAGAGCTTTTTTTCGAAAAATACAACAACACACCAACATTATTAAAACAATTTTTGTTTGAAAAAATACTATCCAAAAGGCTGAACAAACGGCTGCAGAAAATCCGCAATAAAAAATGAATTAAATTAAGTCAGGAACGGTCATTTACTGTCAATAATCTAAAAAATTTCACTATAAAAAAACTAAGATTATCCCGAGAATATTTCACTCTAGGCATGAAATATTCTCGGGATTTATATTGTTTTATTTTCATGGTGTATGACTAATAAATATACGATTGCTAAATATTTCTTTTCAAAACAATACATACAAGTTTAGAAATAAATGTTATAATAAGATGATTACAAGAGTAGGAATTATATACTTCTCGTTTTGAATAATGGTTTTGCTTACACTTAACTATAATTTGATTAATACTTAATTGTGACGAAGAGTAGGTTACTTTGTATATCTACTCTTAAATTTTTATTATTGTAATTACAAAAAAAACCAATGGAGGTGTTTTGTATTAGAAAAAATCAGCTGCCAATGAATGAGGATATTAGGGACAGAGAAGTTCGGCTTATTGATACGGATGGGACTATGTTGGGGGTTATGTCGTCAAAGGATGCATTAAACCTGGCAATTTCAAAGAACCTTGATCTTGTTAAGATTGTACCGAATGCAGCACCACCAGTTTGTAAAATTATGGATTATGGGAAATGTATGTTTGAACAGATGAAAAAAGAGAAAGAAGCTAAAAAAAATCAAAAGATTGTTTCACTTAAGGAAGTAAGAGTGTCTGCTCAAATTGAAGAACATGACTTTGAGTTTAAGGTTAAAAATGCGCATAAGTTCTTACAAGATGGCGATAAAGTTAAAGTTAGCATAAGATTTCGAGGCAGAGAAATGCGATATACAATAGCAGGGAAAGAAGTACTTGAGAAGTTTGCTGATGCACTTACCGATGTAGGTACAATTGAAAAGGAGCCAAAGCTTGAAGGCAGAAACATGATGATGATACTGAACCCGAAAAAGCAGTAAGGAGAATGGTTATAGTTTATTAAGAGCTTAACAATAGATGCTTTAACGTATACATTGTCACTTGTAGTTTCGAGTCCAATCCTTACAGAATTACACTTATATTATTCAATGCAAAAAGGAAATTTAAACAATTTCGGATTGCAGTAGAAAATATAGAAGATAGGGATGATAATTTATGATAGACCCTTCAATTAGTTCATTGTTGGAGAAAGTAGACTGTAGCTACACACTATGTATTCTTGCGGGGAAGAGGGCAAGGCAGTTATCAAACGGCGCGCATAAGCTTTCACAGTGTAATTCTCAAAAAGTAGTTACTATTGCAATAAACGAGATTAATGAGAACATGATAACATACGTAAGGACAAAAAGCGGCATTAAATAGTTATTTACAGTAGGTTATTTTGTTTTTGAGGCAATTTGATTAAATTTTTTAAGGAATTCTCAAATCTGATATCGTTTTCTTTCATCCTTTTCTTTGGACCTGAGGTTCTGCCGCCTGACTGCCGAATCTTTTGCGCGAAATGCCTTTCGAATAAGAGGCTGTCAATGTTTTCATTGGTATATATAAGACCATTCTGGTTTATGACATTTGCACCTTTGGGAAGAGCCATTGCGGCAACACCATAATCCTGGGTTACTACAATATCGCCCTTGGATACCTGGTTTATTAGAGCTATATCCACTGAATCTCTTGCCTTATCTACAGTTATTACATTTGAATACCCATCGCTAATTACATGGCTGGTATCAATGAACATTACAACAGGTATGTTATTTTCTTTTGCAATCCTGACAATTATATTTTTTACAGGGCATGCATCGGCATCAACTAGTATTTTCATATCTCATTTAATCCTTTGCTATTTGATTTTCTTGACATCAATAACTTTACCCTTATACATATCTTTAAAGGTAATATTTATTTTTAGAACGTTTTCGTACTTTCTAATTAGCGGTAACTCTTTACTTGATATTATGGATATTGCTGCTCCGGTGCTGCCATTTCTTCCGGTTCTTCCCACTCTATGGAGATAACCCTTGGGGTCTTCAGGAATATCCAAATTGAATATATGTGTAATCCCATCTATATCGAGTCCGCGTGCAGCAATATCAGAAGCAATAAGAAGCTGTATTTTTCCCATCCTGAAATTGTCCATAGTTCTCTTGCGGTCCAGCTTATGATTTGAACCGTGAATGCCTTCAGCATTTAAACCATGATATTTTATCTTTGAAGTAACATTGCCAATTTGGTCATTCTGGTTTACAAAAACAACAGCTTTCTGAGGATTTAATATCCCTACCAGCTTTCTTAAAACTTCAATTTTGTCCCGTTGTTCTGCAAAAAAACATAAATGCTCAATAGAGGTTGGAATAGAAATATTTTCCTTGCCTTTTATGAATTCAGGGTTTTTCATTATCTCTTTTGCTACGGCTAGGGTTTCCTTAGATATGGTTGCAGAAACTAGCATTAATTGCCTTTCCTTTAACGTGGCTTTAATCACTGCCTTCACACTGTCCAAGTGGTTTTTGTCCATAAGTTTGTCAGCCTCATCAAGGATTATTGTCTTGATAGTGTGTGCAGATATTTTCCTTTTGGATATTAGTTCAAGTATTCTACCTGGAGAGCCAACTATAATCTGAGGCTTTCCTTTTAACTTCTCGATTTGTCTGGTAATATTCACATTACCTATTATTGGTATTGAGCTTACTTTAACTTCAGAATTCTCCGACAAACGTTCTATCTGCCTCTGTATCTGTATAGCTAGCTCATGTGTAGGCACAAGTATAATTGCCTGCATTTCTCTATTCAATGTATTAATCTTTTCAAATAAGGGAAGCAGGTAGGCTAAAGTTTTTCCCGTACCTGTCTCAGACTGTACTATCAGGTCCTTGTTTCTGAGGGCTTCTGGTATTGCTTTTTCTTGTATTTCAGTTGGTATGTTTATATTTTCTTTTCCTAATGCAGCTATCAGGGATGGATTCAAATTTAGGGTATTAAACGATTCAATCATTACAATCTCCTTTGACAGTATATTCATGAGGTTTGCGCACTTTGGTATGTCGTGATGATTATATCAAATCTATAAGGATAATGTTACATGATTTTTCATCATAAACTTTAAGGAGGAGTTGTGTAGACAGAACATCACTAATATTACATTTTGGTTACATTAAAAATTAATAAAAAAACATCTTCCATTTTTGTAAATATATGGTAAAATACTTTCGATGGTAATAAATACAGATGTTACCAATTAATTCCAACAGCATGCATATTAATCAGGAAAGGAGGGTTTTATGAAAACTAATCATGTAGTTGGAATATAAAACTATTTTAAAAGGAGGGACGTAAAGAGGATGAACCACAATATGAAAAAGGCTAAAAGAATCGCTGCTTTTGTAGTTCTTTCAGTAATGGTGATTGCCCTGGGAATCCCCACAGTATTTTCATATGCACAATCACCCGCAGCATCTGATATTGAAGGTCATTGGGCAAGCAAGGAAATCTCTGCATGGATTGAGCAAGGTCTCGTAAAAGGGTATCCAGACGGTACATTTAAGCCGGACTATAATATCACAAGAGCAGAATTTGCTGCTTTAGTGAACAGAACATTCGATTTTGAAGAAATGGCAGCAATATCTTTTTCGGATGTAAACCAAACTGACTGGTATTATGAAGAAATGGCTAAAGCTAATAAGGCTGGATATTTAGTTGGATATAAGGACGGAACGGTAAGACCGAAAGCATATGTTACGAGACAGGAAGTAGCTGCAGTTATCGCCAGGCTTAAGTCCCTGGAAGAAGATGCAGATGAGGCAGGCAGCTTTGCTGATTCGGCATCAATTCCGGAGTGGAGCAAGGGATTTATTGGTGCTGCTGTAAAGGCTAACTACATGAAGGGATATCCTGATGGAAACTTCAGACCTGCTGCAAGCATTACCAGGGCAGAGTCTGTTGTTGCTCTGAATAATCTGTTGGCTGTTGAGATTGAAAGTATTAGCGAACAGTCAATAGAAGTTAATGCTTCCACAAAGGTAAGTGTGAAGACGGTGCCGGCCGACGCCATGGTATCTATCCAGAACAGTGATGATAAGGTTGTAAGAGCTGTTTTAAATGGCACTGTTATTGAATTGAAAGGATTAAAAGAAGGAAAGGCAACCATTACAGTAACAGCAGAGAAAGAAGGTCTGCCGAATGGAATAACCACTTTCAATGTAGAGGTTAAAAAGGCAATTGTTCTCATCAGCGGAGGTGGCTATATCCCTCAAAATAATAAGCCTGTAATTACTGTAGTTGAACCGGATGGAGTTAATGATGGGATAATCACACTTACAGTAGGGGAAGAGTTCGTTGCACCAACTGTAACCGCCAGCGATGTTGAGGATGGAGACATCACCGACAGGATTGCTAAGACCGGAGAGGATGCTGTGGATACATCTGAGGTTGGCGAGTATATTTTGACTTATAATGTTAAAGACTCACGGAATCTTGCCGCTGATGAGCGCAAGGTAACAGTAAAAGTAGTAGAAGCTGATATTAATGCTTCTGCGAATATAACGGTGGATGTAGCAGAAGCAATGCCCATGTTCAAGAGTATCACAGTGAACTCATCAACTGTTGGAACCAGGTTCAAGGTAGAAGGTTCTGCGCTAGATAAACAATTCGGAGAGTTAATAGTAGTTAATACCTCTGAAGATACAATAGAAGTTTCTATACTGGATGAGGACGAAAATGTACTTGGCACAATTACGGTTGATGTAGAAAGTGACAGTACAGCAGATTATGGATTCACAGCTCAGATAGTTGAGCCGGTTGAGACCGCA
>JAWLGL010000241.1:0-3017 GCA_041685035.1 Clostridia bacterium | reverse complement strand
GCGCCGCTTCCCCCCACTTGAACAAGAGCAGAGTCTTAGCGGCGGTAGTCATCGGATAAACTATGCGAAGTTATGCTAAATTTCCTTGGTGAGAGGGTAGTACCACTACTATTTCCCCTCCCTCGATGAGAGGGCAGTACCACTGCTATTTCCCCTCCCTCGATGGGAGGGTGCTAGTATTTATTTTTCACCCTCACTCCAACCCTCTCCCATCAAGGGAGAGGGAGCATCTAGTTTGTCTGATTTCGTAATCCTTATGAGCGGTTAATTTGTTTTCCCTCGACCATAGGTAAGGGGTCGCTCCATTCGCTTTGCTTTTGGGACTTCCCCCCTAATTATTAGGAAAATGAATTTACTAGCGGTAAGTTTGCGCAAATTACTGGAAATATTCTCAAATCTGTTATATAATAAAAGCACTAGTGTCTATATAAATTTTATGTTTTGTCTTTTCCCGGGATTGCGTGGAATTGGATTGAGTAAATCAGCTTTACCCTGCAATATGCAGGATTATATAAAGCGGACGTTGCTGTGATGGAAGTTTAAAAAAAATTCAGGAGGTTGAAAAAATGAGACGTAAGCTTATTCTATTGGCGGTATTGGTCGTTCTTATGACTATGGCTGCTGCTTCTGCACATGCTGGAGTAACCATATACAGTGGAGAGCCGGTAGAAAGAGATGTAAAAGTTGAAGTTGACGGTTGGGATATTGAATTCGCTCCCGGAGAGGGCCCGGTAATCACCGAAGGCAGGATTTTTCTTCCCATAAGGGCCATTAGTGAACTCCTCGGCAATGACGTCAAATGGCATCCGGAAAATCACCTGGTGGTGATAAACCGTGGAGAGATTATATTTCAAATTGGCGAGAGGGAATTTACTGTGAATGGAAAAAGAAGGATGGCCGATGTTGCACCCTTTGTGGAAAACGGACGCACAAAAATCCCCTTACGCTATGCAGCCGAGGCTCTGGGAATTGACGTTGAATGGGACGGTGAGACACGGACAGCATCAATGAAAAGATAATATATGCTAACCATTAAAAAAAGCTGCAGTTTGCAGCTTTTTTATATATTTATTAACTAAGGGTTATCTCTACTCCTGCTTTTCAAACAATATACTCTTACCTGTTTTGTCAACCCTAATAATATGGCATGGGGCGGTCAAAGCCTCGGTCACAATACTATCTGGTTCAGGCTCGGTTTCTTTAACAAACACCACAAGGCTGCCTTCCTTTTCTATTACCCTGGTAATTTCAATACTGTACCCACCTGTAGGCTTGGTACCCTGGCATACCGCAATAACAATACTCCTGCTAAAATCAACCTCGGGTAAGAAGGATGAATCAGGCTTAACCTTGTTCCAGACTTCCTCCCAGCTATTTTTATCCAATACTAAAAGATTATTACTCTCACTGTATCCACAGTTAACATCTTTAAACAGGGTCTCAAAACTCACTTCTCCGGCTTCAGCAGCATACTTCATAAAATGCTCGTATTTGGGGTTGGAAGTTACATCAAAGCCTTCAGACTGCACAGGCGGGTTCTTTCCCCCTGGTATACTTTTCTGAGTGCTGTCGTCAGGAGCTGCCATTCTGGTTTCGGCCTCCACATTACCGGAAGGCTTATCGGGCTGAACTTCTCCCATCCCCAGGATTTCTCCGTAATTTAGCCTATCGGTCAGAGATTTCTCTTCTATGGAATCATCCTGGACACTTTTCATATATGCCTGACGTTCTTTCACACTATCAAAATCAGAATCCATTTCAGGTTTTTCCATTACAGCAGCTGCCGTGTTCTCCAGAGTGCCTGCCTTTTGATTCAGTGCTTCATCAGACACTTGGGACAAGCTCTGCGTATTATTTATCACCGGGTTTAGCATGTCAATACCTTTTGCTGCCACAACAACCACTAGAACTGCTGCAGCTGCCGCAGCCAACCTGCCTATAACCCTGGTGTAATTTTCGAATTTAAATATCTTTCTTGACGTTGATTTCTCTTCAAGTCTTCTGTGTAGATTCTCCCTGAATCCTTTTGGAAGTTCAATCTCATCAAAATTACCCAATTCCTTCTGTATTGCTCCAACCATATCAAACTCTTCCCTGCACTCCTTACAGCTCTCCAGATGCTTAAGAAGTCCCTGGGTATCGGTTGAATTCAATTCATCATTAAAATGCATATAGATTTTTTCACTGAATTCACACCTGTTCTTCATTCCTTCACCCCCTTTCTTTATATACTTAGACCTTCCTGTTCAAAAAAAGTTCCTTGTCTGAGAGCAGTAATTCTTTCAGAGCCCTTCTTGCCCTGTTTATTCTCGACTTCACAGTACCCGAAGGACATTTAAGTATTCCGGCAATTTCCTCATACGAAAAGCCCTGTACATCCCTTAGTACAATCATTATTCTATGTTCATACGGCATTCTATTTAATGCAGCCTCTATTACACTACGGAGTTCATTTCTCTCAACCTTTTCTTCAAGGGATTCTCCATCATCCTTTATTTCTCTGGCAATACCGCTGTCCTCGTCCCCTACAGGAGCATTTATGGATAGAACCGCTGTCTTCTTTCTGGCTTTCATGGCATCCATGCACTCGTTTACTGCAATCCGGTACAGCCACGTATAAAAGGAAGACTTCCCCCGAAAGTTCCCTATAGCCCTGAATGCTTTGATAAATACCTCCTGCGATACGTCCTGGGCATCGTTGTAGTCGCCGACAATTCTATAGACAATATTAAAAACCTTCTTCTCGTATCCAGAAATGAGGTCTTCGAATGCTTTAACATCACCATTCTTACTTTTTTCTATCAGGCTTCTTTCGTTCTGGTTTGACAACCTGTTCACCCCTTTAGTAGTTTTTGAAAATGATAACTTAAGAAGTGTTACCAAATAAAGGGCCTCTATCATGAAAAAACCTTTCAAATTATTTATCTTTCTTCTGGGCGTATTAATCGTTCCGGCTTTGTGCCAGGCATCTACAATCATCCTGACCAATGCATCACCAGATCATACCATCACCGCAG
>JAWLGL010000240.1:0-3035 GCA_041685035.1 Clostridia bacterium | reverse complement strand
GGAGTATGCCTATACTGATGGTAGTAGGACTTCTGTTTATAGGCCTGTTGTTCATAGATGCATTCAAGAAATTCAACCTGAAGCTGGTTGCTATTCTACTTACATTTACCTATGTTCCTGCAGTCGCACTGCTGTGGCCTCTTGTTCATCATTTCCATTTTCAGATTGTAGATAATTCCATGTATCGTTTGGAGTCACTTGCATTTACTCAGGCGGCTTACGTCAACGATTGGTTTAGTCAGAGGTCAAATGACCTTATTTTTCTTGAAGACAGCATTAAGTCATTGAATAATGGAATGGGTAACAGTTTAAGTATTGAGGACAGAGAGACTTATATTGAGAGAACTAGCGCGTTTCTTGATAAGTTAAAGGAAACATCCCCAATCTATGATAATATCTTTATACTGGATATGGATGGAAAAGTTGAATTATCATCCGGTCCTGCTGCTGAAGGTAAGAATTATCCAATGCTTGTGCAAAGCTCAGAATTGGGTGAAAACCCCGTTATTTCAGAGGTATTTTTGGAGTCAAACATGCCTGTAATCACTGTCTTTAAGACTATAGAATTTGCAGGGGAAGAACATATCGCGGGCATCAGGTACAATTTGCTTGAACTGGAACATTTGATAAATCCTGAAAAAAGAACTGACACGCCTGAAGATACCTTAAAGATTTCTCTTGTAGATGAAGATGGTTATTATATTATTTCAAGCGACAAAGAAACCGTTCAGCCTCTAAAATCCAAAATTCATAAAAACTTTTCAAAGTATTTGCAGCATATAGACAATATGGACTTGTATTATTACAATGATGAGAACATAAAAACCATTGGGGCATACAGCAAGGTGAATGTAACAGGGTGGTACATAATCAGTGAGCAGTCATTCAGGGAAATAATTTATAATGTAGATAAAAACTTTATGGATGTATTCATAATAATGATTGTAAACTTTGCTGCAGTTCTTATATTTGCTCCCATTTTCTCCAGAGGAATTACTAACCCTATCCTTAAGATTAGAGACATGGCAATTAAAGGAGCAGCAGGTAATCTTGAGGTGCCCCATGAAAAAAGCAGGCGAGATATTTTTGAATACAGGGAAGCCGATGATACCATGAAGGCTTTTAAAAAGATGATTATCACGCTTGGTGAATTTAAAGAGTCATTGGAAGCAAAGATTGAGGAGAAAACCCATATAGCAGCACAGCTTAAAGAATCAAATGAGGAACTGAATGCTCAGCAGGAAGAACTTACTTATCTGAATGAAGCTCTCTCAAAAACCAATGAGGACCTGAAAACAGCATACAATGACTTACAGAAAGCACAAACCAAGCTTGTTCAGAATGAAAAGATGGCTTCACTGGGAATGCTGGTAGCCGGAGTGGCTCATGAAATAAACAATCCGCTTGGCGCTATTAACAGCAATATTGGGAATTATGAGTCAATAGTAAAAAAGCTTGAGGCAAAGGCAGAGAATAATGATGAAATGAATAAGATTACTCAGGATTTCAAGACTCTGAACAAGATGAGTGCCCTGGCTTGTGACAGAATTATGAAAATAGTAAGGAGTTTGAAGAGCTTTGCAAGGCTGGACGAAGCGCAGTATAAGCAGGCCGACCTGCATGAGGGGATTGATAACACCATTATTCTGCTCAATCATAGAATTAAGAACAGAATTGAAATAATAAAAGAGTATGGTGATTTGCCTAGGGTAAATTGTTTTGCCGAGCAGCTCAATCAGGTATTCATGAATATACTTGTAAATGCAATAGAGTCAATAGCATCCCAAGGCACAATACGCATAAAGACATACTGTGAGGACAATAAGATATTTATAAAAATCAAGGATAGTGGTATAGGAATCAAGAAGGAGCATATTGACAGAATCTTCGACCCTGGGTTTACAACCAAAGGAGTAGGAGTAGGGACAGGCCTGGGACTGTCTATAGTATATAATATTATCGAGAACCATAAGGGGAATATTCTGGTTGAAAGCCAGGAAGGACACGGGACTGAGTTTACTATTGAGCTGCCATTGCAGCAGTAAAGTAAAGTGGATTAATGGAGTGAGCTGGAGATATGAAGGGTATACTGATTTTATTTGGCGTGCTGTCATTCTTATTTTATCTGAAGAGTATACTGCTTTTTCCCTCAATAAGGTTGATTGACAGACTTGCCGGCAGAAAAGGGCAAGGGAAATTGGCTGATAATGAGTGGACTGCCAGGCTGCATTGTGCTGCAGGAAGCCTGGCATTTGTGTTTGCACTGCTGCACATAATCGATAAACTTAGACAGATAGAGCTAACACCAGGCTATATTTCATTTTTCTTGTTATTCATGACTGCATTGTCAGGGTTCTTGTGGAAGCACCTCAAGGAGAGAGAATTATTAAGCAGGTTCTGGAAAGTATTGCATTACCTGTTTACAGTAGTTTTTTTTATCAGCCTTGCAGTGCATTTAATTGATAAGATGGGGGATATAACAATGAATTACTATTGAAGATATAGTTCTGATTACTCAGTTCTATTGATGCTGCTGAGGTAGTCTGCAAACTCATGGGAGTATCGGGAAATTTCATTAGCGGCTGAAGCAATTTCCTCAATATTTGAATTGATACTGAGTATTGATTGAGAGATATTATCAAATGAACCCTTGGAAACCATGGTAAGGTCCATTCCTTTATTTACTTCGACAATACCTTCCTCCATCTCCGTAACTACCGCTCCAATATTGGAAATTACCTGTTTAATCAATTCCGATATCTGCTTTGAGGCACTGCCTGACTGTTCAGAAAGCTTGCTTATTTCTGAGGCTATAACCGCAAAACCCTGTCCCGATGAGCCGGATTTTGCAGATTCAATAGTTGCATTCAAAGCCAGGAACCGGGTTTGATTTGCGATATAACTTATGGTTTCATTTACAGCGTCTATATTTTTCGATTGATGGTTAAGTTCATTGGTAAATGTTTGAAGTGTTTTCATCTTTGCCGAAATGTTTTCCAGATGTTTAGCAGTCATATTAATAGACTGATTGCCTT
>JAWLGL010000020.1:0-16832 GCA_041685035.1 Clostridia bacterium | reverse complement strand
TTTTCCCCAAACCACTGGATGCATTTCCCTGGGGGTCAATATCAATCAAAAGGACCTTTTCTCCGCTGGCCGCCAGACAGGCGCTGAGATTCACAGCCGTTGTTGTCTTTCCAACCCCTCCCTTCTGGTTGGCCACAGCAATCACTTTTGACAATGGTTATCCCCCTTACATTTTAATCAGTTAATTTTCATATTAATTATAACATACTGCTTCTTAAATTAAATAGTTTTTTAGTCCTATTTTTCTTATGTCTTCCACACCTTTAGTCATTAGGCATTGCGGCAAATGTTTCACGTGAAACATTTGCCCAAAGCTTAGCGCATGACTAAACCAACATTAAATACTGGAGACTAGAACCTAGAGACCGGAGTTAAGTAATTCTTCGAAGAAACTGCCTTGCTTCTAGTTACAGGAGAAATGAGTTTGCTTGCAAATAAGTTTATGGAGAAATCCTGATGCCATCGGTTAGCCATTATTATCTTCTTCATGGTCCTACCCGTGTCATTGCGGCGAGCCGAATCCCCGGAATGACATTAGTAGGGTGATACAGCTTTGTTTAATAATATCTTACTTGTGCCCAACTCCTGCCGAGCTGCAGGGGAAATGAATTAACCAGCGAATAAGTTTACGGAGAAATCCTAGGTAAACAAGATTCTTGGATTCAGGTGGAGTTTTTCCAACTGAATCTTAGAAGCCGTTATCCAGGAACTTATCGCCGCTTAGACTACTAGTCGCTTGATTTCAAAGAAATCTTAGCGATAGTGTCCATCTTTGATGCTCCCACTTGAAGAAGAGGGGAGTCTTAGTGGCGGTTAGTTATCGGACAAACTATGCGAAGTTATGCTCAATAATTCCTAGAATTGACAGGATGTCAGTTCTAGGAATTATTGAGCCTGGATGGCGAATTAATTCCGGTCTGAAATTTTGTATAACAAGCTTCTAGTTTATCTTGATTTTGCAGCCCTTGTGAGCGGTTAATCATTTTTCCTGCAAGCTGCTTTCCTATGCTGCTGAAATTTTACGGAATATTCCGTTGGGCGAAAGTCTGGCTGTTCAAGCCTCGCAACCCTTATGATTGGTTAATTAATTTTCCTCTGACGACAAATGTTTCACGTGAAACATTTTTACCTGATAGGCTGTTTCTCCGCCTTCCCGGCTTTTCTGGGATAACCTTTTGGCGTGCTTTCCACCTTGTTAATTACTACTATTGAATGAGTTATGTTCAGACACGGTAGTCTTACTTTCTCAACTCTCTCAACTCTTCCCCCAAGAATCTTTATGGCTCTTCCTGCCTCGGATAGTTCCTCCTCAACACGAGGGCCTTTCATGCTTACCATTCTTCCCCCAACCGACACGAAAGGCAGGCAGTATTCTGCAAGCACAGACATATTGGATACCGCCCTTGATAAAGCAGCATCAAAATTCTCCCTGTACCCCGGCCTGACCGCCATGTCTTCAGCCCTTCCATGCACGGCCTTGATACCCTCAAGTTTTAGATGGTCAATTAACTGGTTTAAAAAGCTAATTCTCTTATTTAAAGAATCCAGAAGGGTGATTTCCACCTGGTCTCCGAGAAGTATCTTCAGCGGTATCCCTGGAAAGCCTGCTCCTGTGCCCACATCAATCATCTTATTATTTCCTTGGATGAATTCAGCACAGGTAAGGGAATCTATAAAATGCTTTATAATTATTTCTTCAGGGTCTGTAATGGCTGTTAAGTTTAATTTGCTATTACATTCCACCAATATGTCTTTATACAGTAGAAACTGTTCAGCCTGCCTTGTTTCAATCCCTATATTTGTTTTTTTCGCACATTCTAGTAAAACCTTTATAAAATCCAATTATGACACCTTCCTGTTTCCTCAATTAGGGCTTTTCTTGAATTGCTCAAGATAAACCATAAGCACAGATATATCTGCCGGCGAAACACCTGAGATTCTTGATGCTTGTCCCACAGATGCCGGCCTGACCCTGGCAAGTTTTTGCCTGGCTTCCAGGCTTATTCCCCTTATGTCCTCAAAATCAATATTTTCAGGTATTCTCCTGTTTTCCAGCTTTAAAACCTGTAGGGCCTGATGTTGTTGTTTCTTAATATATCCTTCATACTTTAGCTGAATTTCTACCTGCTCAGCTTCACTTCTAGTCAAGACATTTTCCCTTGCCTCCATCTCTAATAAAGTCCTATACCTTATCTCCGGCCTCTTCAGTAAATCAGCCAGCTTTATCCCTGTTTTAATAATCGCAGTGCCTTCTCTCTGTAGAATACCGTTTACCCTGTCAGATGGCGGCAGCACAGTATTCTCAAGTCTGCTTATCTCATGCTCAATATTCTTCTTTTTAGCAAGGAAGCTCTGGTATCTATCCGGACTAATCAATCCAGCCTTGTATCCCTTTTCAGTAAGTCTCAGGTCTGCATTATCCTGTCTCAGAAGGAGCCTGTACTCGGCTCGGGAAGTCATCATTCTGTAAGGCTCATTTGTCCCCTTTGTTACAAGGTCATCAATCAGCACGCCGATATAGGCCTCGGCTCTTCCCAGAACAAGATACTCCCTTTCCTTTATATATTGAACGGAATTTATTCCTGCAACTATTCCCTGGGCGGCAGCCTCCTCATACCCTGATGTCCCATTGACCTGACCTGCAAAAAAAAGTCCACTAATTGACTTGAACTCTAGGGATGGAGCTAATTGCAGAGGATTAATGCAATCATATTCTATTGCATATGCAGTTCTCATAATCTTCACGTTCTCAAGACCGGGAATGGTTCTGTACATCTTAATCTGAACATCCTCAGGAAGGCTTGTAGACATTCCCTGAACGTACATTTCTTCGGTATTCAGTCCCATGGGTTCTATGAACACTTGATGCCTCTCCTTGTCGGCAAATCTCACAACCTTATCTTCTATTGAAGGGCAGTATCTCGGCCCTATGCCTTCAATCATTCCACCATATAAGGGTGAACGATGCAGGTTCTCCCTTATTATTCTGTGGGTTTCTTCATTGGTATAGGTTAGCCAGCATGAGGCTTGCGCTTTCTTCAGCTCGCCCGTTTCAAAGGAAAACGGCACAATCATATCATCTCCGGGCTGTTCCTCCATTCTGGAAAAGTCAACCGTGCGGCCGTTTATCCTGGCGGGAGTTCCAGTCTTGAACCTCATAAGTTCAATTCCCAGACTCTTGAGACTGTCTGACAGATGTTGGGCAGGAAATAAGCCGTCCGGTCCACCCTCATAGCTTACATCCCCTATAATTATCCTTCCCCTCAGGTAGGTGCCGGTCGTCACGACAACGGCTCTGGCATTATATAGAGCGCCTATGTGTGTCTTTACACCCTTTACCCTACCATTCTCAGCGAGGATATCGGTTATTTCAGCCTGCTTGATGTCCAGGTTGTCCTGCTGTTCCAGAGTTCTTTTCATTTCAGCTTGATACGACCTTCTGTCTGCCTGCGCACGCAGGGAAAAAACAGCAGGCCCTTTTCCGGTATTGAGCATGCGGGATTGAATAAAGGTCTTATCAATAACCTTCCCCATTTCCCCTCCAAGCGCATCTATCTCCCGGACAAGATGACCCTTGCCAGTACCACCTACACTCGGGTTGCACGGCATATTTGCCACGCTGTCAAGATTTATCGAAAACAGTATGGTTTTACAACCCATCCTTGCAGCAGCAAGCGCGGCTTCACATCCTGCATGCCCAGCGCCAATAACCGCCACATCATATTCTCCTGCAATGTATTCCATTTATATCTCTCCTGCCTGATTAGTTTCTATTGAAAAGTAAACCATCTCCTTAAGATACTACCTTTACTGTCATCCCTATTTGCCTATGCAGAACTTGCTGAATATAGTATGCAGTACTTCTTCTCCAACCGTTTCTCCGGTTATTTCACCGAGTTTGTCGGCAGCCTGGGTAATGGCTGAAGACAGCATATCAACGGGAAGTCCCGAGTTTATTGTCTTAACAACTTCTTCCAGTTCTTCTTCTGCTTCCTCCAGTATCCTTTTATGTCTTACATTCGTAATTACTGTCAGATTGTCATACTCCAATTCATTCTTAATAAACATATCCTTTATTTTTCTTTCAATTTTGTCTAAACCTGTTTCTTCCCTTGCAGATATCTCAATGATTTCTTTTTCAGCAAAAACTTCTCTGACTTTTCCTATATCAAGCCTGATATCTAAATCACTTTTGTTAATTACTACAATAGCCTTTCTTTCTTTTACAAGTTTGAATATTTCCCTGTCTTCCTCTTCAATTTCTTCGCTCCCATCCAAAACCAACAGTATTAAATCTGCCCTTTCTATAGCAGCTTTAGTGCGGTCAATCCCTATTTTCTCAATACGGTCTTCTGTTTGCCTCAGGCCGGCAGTATCCAGTACTCTAACCGCTACACCGCCTATTACAATATACTCTTCAATGATATCCCTGGTGGTCCCGGGAACTTCGGTTATGATTGCCTTCTCCTTCTGAGCCAGTGCATTAAGCAAAGAGGACTTTCCAACATTTGGCTTTCCCACAATAGCGACCGTAATACCCTCTTTGATGATTCTACCCTCAAAAAAGGTCTTAAGCAGCCCCTTAACCTGGTTCAGGCAGGTATCAATCCTCTCAGATATCTTCTCCCGGCTGACCTCTTCAATATCATATTCCGGAAAATCAATTCCAGCTTCAATATCCGCTATGCACTCAACAAGCAGATTTCTCAATCCCCCTATTTTCTCCGATAGCTTTCCCTCAAGCTGATTCAGAGAAACTTTTCTTTCTGCATTTGTTTTAGAATTGATCATCTCTATTACGGCTTCTGCCTGGGACAGGTCAAGTCTCCCATTCAGGAAAGCCCTCTTGGTAAATTCACCGGGTTCTGCTATTCTGGCCCCCTGCTGTACTACCAACTCCAGAATCCCCTTTAATACCAGTGCACCGCCGTGGCAGTTTATCTCAGTAATATTCTCCCGCGTGTAGGTATACGGTTCCCTGAAATACGATACAAGCACCTCATCGATAATCTCTTTACTTACAGGGTTAATTATATGGCCATATTTCAAGGTCTGGGTTTTAACTTCATCTATATTATAGGGCTTTACCGGCTTGAATATCTTCCTAACAACTTCAAAGGATTCTCTCCCGCTAATCCTTACAATGCCTATTCCTCCCTGGCCAGGGGGTGTTGATATGGCAGCAATTGTATCATAGAACATCTTCCTAATTCCTCTCTCCTTATAACAAAAGCACCCGCAGGTGCTTTATCTCAGCGCTATTACCACTTTTCTGTTGGGCTCTTCTCCTACGCTGTACGTCTCTATGCTTTTATTATCCTGCAGTGCCGAGTGTATAATTCTCCGTTCATAAGGGTTCATAGGTTCAAGGGTGACACTTTTATTGTATCTGATTACCCTATCAGCCACTCTGTGAGCAAGCCTGACCAGCGTCTCCTCCCTTTTCTGTCTGTAATTTTCAGTATCGACCATTACCTTTTTATATCCTTCGCCGCCCTTATTAGCTACAACGCTTGCGAGGTACTGAAGCGCGTCAAGGGTTTCTCCCCTTCTTCCTATCAGTATGCCCATGTTTTCACCTGAAAGTTCAACCATCACTTTCTCTGCTGTTTCAGTAATTTTAATGTCTACTTCTAACTCCATTTCAGAAAATATGTCTTTCAGAAACTTCTCTATTCTGCTGTTTGTACTGTTTTTAACAGTTACTTTTACTCTTGCCTGCTTTGAGCCCAAGAGACCAAAAAGCCCCTTGTTTCCTTCATCAATAACCTCTATATTCACATTACTTTTTTCTGTCTTGAGTTCTTCAAGGGCAAGACTGACAGCTTCCTCAATTGTTCTGCCTATTTTCTCAACAGACATTGACATGTTCATGCCTCCTTCTTTTTTAGATATATATTGATTAAATATCTTTGCTGAATCATCTGGAATACATTACTAACCAACCAATAAAGGCTCAGGCCGACTGGTACTATGAAAGAGAACCAGGCCGCCATAAATGGCATCATTAGCATCATCTGTTTCTGCATGGAAGTCTGCATGGCATTATCCGGTGTCTGAACAGTAGGCAGCTGGTTATACTTTGAAGATATATATGTTGTAATACCGGTTAATATTGGTACTATCCAAAGAATCAAATATCTTGTGGCTTCCTCTTTGGGCGGAATAATTTTAGGAATATCTCCCAGATTTATGCCGAGAAATATCATATTCATATTCTTTATAGTATCTAAATTTGCGCCTATATTCTCTTCCCCTAACTCCTCTTTTAGTTGGCTCTCTATTTCCGTGGCTTTTTGTTCATCCTCCTGAATAATCTCAATAAAACGTATTTCATTGTAGAAATCATTTTTACTGATATATGCCGAATAGGTGTTGGAATTAACTAAATCCTGGTATTGAAAAACATAGGTCAAAGGATGTGAAATTACCAGAAATAACCCATAAAGTATAGGTATTTGGAGTAAAAGAGGAAGACATCCCCCAAAGGGATTCACTTTTTTCTCCTGATAAAGCTTTACTACTTCCCTGTTCATTGCTTCTTTATCGTTCTTGTATTTTCTCTGAAGCTCAGCCATCAGAGGCTGTACTTCCTGCATCCTCGCCATAGAGTTGAATGATTTAATTGAAAGAGGAAGAAGAACAAACTTGATCACTATGGTTAGTGCTGCTATTGCAAGTCCATAACTAAACCAAAGATTATTATAGAAAAAATTTAGAGAACTTCCTAGAAAGAGAGCTATTGAACCAAATATGTCCATCATATCGTTATTTCCTCCAACGTTATTTTATCGGGTCGTATCCTCCAGGATTAAATGGGTGACACCTTATTATCCTTTTAAAGGATAAAAGAATACCCATAAATATACCGTGCTTTTCCAAAGCTTCAACTGCATATTGTGAACAAGTGGGATAAAACCTACAAGTCCGTCCTTTAAGCGGTGAAATATATGTCTTATATGCTTTTATAGGCATTATTAGAATTTGGGTCAACACTTTATTAATTTTTATTGAAATTCGTTTTACGGTAATTTCTTTACCTTCCAGACAAACCAACTCCATTCCGTCCATTCCACTTTTTGAATAATAAAGCCATATCTTTGGATACCTTCTGAAAATTTGCCTCCTTCAAGTCCTTGTTTCTCCACAGAAGTATAATATCATGTCCTGCCTTCAGTAAGTCTTTATTTGCCCTGTAACCTTCCCTTATTATCCTCTTTATCCGGTTTCTAACAACACTTATTCCTACTTTCTTTCCGACCGCAATTCCTATTCTGTTGATTTCTAAACCGTTTTCAAGGATATATAGAACCAAATATTTTCCTCTAAACCACTTACCTCTGGAAAAGACATTTTTAAAATCACTATTTTTTTTTAAAGAATCTGTTTTTTTCATACTATTTCTATATCCCAGACAAATAATAATGTCAACCATTTTATCTATACCAGATGGTATAGGACATATCTAATATAGCAATTTTCAGTCATGTAGTTTACTATTAAAAAATAGACCACATCTCTTTGCGGCCTATGCAGATAAACTATTTCTTCCCTTTAACCTTCTTCTTTTGAGTACTTTTCTACCGTTTGCATCTTTCATTCTCTTTCTGAAGCCGTGTTCTTTTTTTCTTTGTCTATTTTTAGGCTGATATGTTCTTAACACTTAAAACACCTCCCCTTCCTCAATCAAACCAAATTAGTCATACAGATTAAAATAGTCCCTCTCTTCAGGAACTCTGCCTGCAAAATATTTTACTCCTACTCAAATAACATGAAAATTATACGTTAAAACCCTATGCCTGTCAAGAATGTAATTACCAAATAGTTATTTTTAAATAAAATAAATTTTTAAATTGAACATTAACAATATATCTGATATATTATTTAATACTCACAAAAGAAAAGTCATTGACCTCTACAGGTCAAAAATACTTCCAAGAACAGAAGATAACAGCTTTATTAACATATGTGGATATATCTGTTGATAACTCGATAGTTTTCCACATTTCAATTTTTATATTCACGCCTTTTGGTGTATAATTACTTTAGATTACTTGTTGAACGGAGGTTTTTTAGTGAGTAGAAATCTTAAAGAAATATGGGACAAGTCCCTTGAACTAATCAAAGCGGAACTAACCCAAATCAGCTTTGATACTTGGATTAAGACTATTGAACCCATTTCTATTACTTCAGAAAAAATAAACCTTAAGGTCCCGGCAGACTTTTATAAGGGCATGATAGAATCCCGGTACTCTATTTTGATTAAAAACGCTATAAAACAGGTTACTTCAAAGGAATATAATCTCAATTTAGTATCTTCACAGGAAGAACAGGCTCTATTATTTAATTCAAATACAAAACAGGAAATTGCTTCAAGAGATGATAATAATACCTTTCTAAACCCAAAGTATGTCTTTGATACCTTTGTTGTAGGTAACAGCAACCGTTTCGCTCATGCTGCCAGCCTCGCTGTTGCCGAAGCTCCTGCAACAGCCTATAATCCTCTTTTTCTTTACGGAGGAGTAGGACTCGGAAAAACTCACCTGATGCACGCAATAGGACATTACATACTTTCACAAAACCCAAATCTCAAGATTCTGTATGTAACCTCTGAGAAATTCACCAATGAATTAATTAATGCTATAAAAGATGATAAAAATAAGGAATTCAGAACAAAATATAGAAATATTGACGTTCTTCTTATAGACGATATACAGTTTATAGCCGGTAAGGAGAGGACCCAGGAGGAATTCTTTCATACCTTCAACGCACTATATGAAGCAAACAAACAATTAATTATATCCAGTGACAAACCACCTAAGGATATTGTTCCTCTTGAAGACAGATTAAAATCCAGATTTGAGTGGGGGTTGATATGCGATATACAGGCTCCGGACCTTGAAACCCGTATTGCCATATTGAGAAAGAAGGTTCAACAGGAAAAGCTGGATGTACCTACCGAAGTACTGACTTTCGTTGCAAATAAAATTGCATCAAATATTAGAGAACTAGAGGGTTCATTAAACAGGATTGTAGCATATTCAACACTCACTAACCGTGAAATAACTATTGAACTTGCTGAGGAAGCCCTTAAAGACCTTCTTTCACATTCTAAAAACAAGGTAATTACTTCTTCCCTAGTAATAAATGCTGTAGCTAAACACTTTAACATTAGGCCTGAAGAATTCAAAACGGCAAAAAGAAACCGTGAAATATCATATCCCAGACAAATAGCTATGTATTTATGCAGAGAGATGATAGGCCTTTCATTACCCAAGATAGGCGAAGATTTTGGAGGAAGAGACCATACAACAGTTATCCATGCTTACGAAAAAATTTCTGGAGAAATAAAAAATAACTCTGAGATATCTATTATTGTAGAAGACATAAAAAAACAGATTCTAGGTAAATAGTTACTAACAGCTTTTTGTTTATATGTTGATTTATTTTTGTGAATATTTTAAGGTTCTCCGTTATAATAAAAAAAGACAAAAAGTGTTAACAGAAAAGTAAACAATTTATATACATACCAAGTAAGCCAGATATCAATAGTTGACTAACTTATTAACATATTCAACAGTACTTACTATTATTACTACTTTTTTTATATTTATAATATATTCAATAAGGGGTGACAAAATGAAATTTTTTTGCAGGAAAAATAATTTGCTTGAAGGAGTAAATATTGTTCAGAAAGGAACATCAACCAGAACCACTCTTCCAATTCTTGAAGGAATACTCGTAGAAACAACACCGGAAGGAGTAAAGCTTACGTCAAACGACTTGGAAGTAGGAATGGAATGTACCTTAGAAGCAAATGTAGTTGAGAATGGCTCTTCCGTAGTTGAATCAAGGACGTTTAGTGATATTATCAGAAGACTTCCAGAGGGAGATATTAGTATTAATGTGGATGAGGGAGGAATATTTACTATTGAGTGCGGCGGCTCTCTTTATAAACTCTCTTCAATGAATCCGGATGATTTTCCAAGACTCCCGGAAATAAAAGCGGATGAGTCTGTTTTGATTAAACAGAATGTGTTAAAAGAAATGATAAGACAAACTATATTTGCTGTAAGCGTTGATGAGAACAGGCCCGTATTTACAGGAAGCCTATTGGAAGTGGATGAAGGGAATTTAAATATGGTAGCAGTAGATGGTTTCAGGCTTTCATTAAGAAGATATATACATCAGTTGGAAGGTAAGAGCATCAATGTTGTAGTTCCAGGTAAAGCCTTGAATGAGATACTAAAAATTTTACAAGCCAACGATAAGGATGTTGCTATAAATGTTTCCAAGAATCAGGTACTGTTTGAAATAGAAAAATGCAAAATAGTTTCAAGGCTCCTTGAAGGAGAATTTTTAAATTACAAGGCGGCTATACCTCAGGAAATGGAAACAAGAATAAAAGTTAAAAGAGATGAATTACTATCAGCATTTGAAAGAATATATTTGATAACAAGGGAAGAAAAGAAGTATCCGGTAAAGGTAAAGGTAGAAGAAAATATAATGACTATAGTTTGCAGCAGCACCATAGGAAACGCCAGGGAGGAAATAGGTGTTGAGAAGGAAGGAAAAGATATTGAAATAGGATTTAATCCAAAGTATTTTATTGATGCACTAAAGGCGGTAAATCATGAGTATGCGTATATTGACTTTACAACAAGTATGGCTCCATGTGTGATAAGGCCATTGGAGGGTGAGGAGTTTATACATATGATTCTTCCGGTTAGAATAAGAGATGATGGAAATCAGTAAAAAAGAAAGAGATTAGACTATAGCCTGGACAGGTGAAGTTAATGCATATTAAGAGAATAAAACTTATAGATTTTAGAAACTACTCTCACCAACAGATAGAATTTTTTGAAAAAGGAAATCTGTTGTTTGGAGATAATGCGCAGGGAAAGACAAATATTCTGGAGGCTATATATATTTGTGCTGTGGGAAAATCACATAGACAGGTAAAAGATATTAATCTTGTAAAAATTGGAACTAATGGTTATTTTATTGAAACTGAATTGATAAAAAATCAAAGAAGTTATAAAATAGAGGTTGGGTTTAGAGATAAAGAAAAGAAAATTAAAGTGGCAGGGAATGAATTGAGAAGGGTTGGAGAGCTGCCCGGGAAATTGGTTGTTGTTATGTTTTCCCCGGATGACTTGAGGATGGTCAAAGAGAGCCCTTTATATAGGAGAAGGTTTATTGACATTTTGATATGTCAGATACATGCTTCATATTTATTCTCTTTACAACAGTATTATAAAATACTCAATCATAGGAACAGCCTGCTTAAACAGATAAAAGTAAAACCTCAACTTAAAGAAACACTTGATACTTGGGATGAGAAGTTGGCAGAGAAAGGAAGTAGAATAGTATATCAAAGAATAATATTTATAAAAAATATTGCTGCAAGCTCAAAGAAAATACATGATAAAATTACTTCAGGAAAAGAAGAATTAGATATTAATTATAAATGCAGTCTTTTAGAAAAAGAGGAGATAAGTGAGAAGCAGTTAAAAGAAAAATTAATAGAAGACCTGCTGATTTCCAGAGAGGCAGATATAAGAAGGGGATTTACAAGTATAGGACCGCACAGGGATGATATAGAAATATCAATTAACAACAAGGAAGCAGGAAAGTATGGTTCACAAGGACAGCAAAGAACCGCTGTATTATCACTGAAGCTGGCTGAACTGGAGATTTTAAGAGAAGAAATACAGGAGAATCCCGTGTTATTACTTGATGATGTTTTCTCCGAATTAGACGCAAAAAGGCGGGAGCTTTTAGGACAATATATTGAAGACACCCAGTTTTTTATTACAAGTACAGATTTAATAGACTGCAGGGTTTGCGGTAAAGAAATGAGGCAGTTTAATGTTGAAAATGGAAATATATATGAACGCAGCAATAGTGGTCAAGGAAGCTAATAAATGATGAAATATTAAATGATATAAAGTTTGAAAGTGGGAGGAAATATTATGTTTATTCACCTGGGAAAGGATGTAGCGGTTCCCGTTAAGAGTATAATTGCAATATTTGACCTTGATTCTACTACGGTTTCCAAAATTACAAAGGAATTTTTAACCGTTGCACAGGAAGAGGGTTTTATTGAAAATATATCAGAGGACATACCAAAATCTTTTATAGTAACCGAGCAGGATAAAAAAAGCAGGATATATCTCTCCCACATATCATCGGTAACCCTACTGAAAAGGGCAAACTATTTTAAGGAAAAGAAGAGATTATTAGGATAGATAAAAAAGAAACAGGGTTTATTAGAATTAATTATAAAACTAACTGGAGGTAAAATACAATTATGTCAGAAGAAAAAATTATTTCTTCCTATAACGAAACGCACATACAAGTGCTTGAGGGATTGGAAGCGGTAAGAAAAAGACCGGGAATGTATATTGGAAGCACATCGGCTAGAGGTCTTCATCACCTGGTTTATGAAATTGTAGATAATAGTATTGATGAAGCAATGGCAGGCCATTGTAATAACATTTACGTAACAATCCATAAGGACAATTCTGTTACTGTGGAAGATGACGGAAGGGGAATTCCTGTAGGAATACATCCAAAGATGGGGATACCTGCTGTAGAGGTGGTTTTTACAGTTCTGCATGCCGGTGGAAAATTCGGAGGACAGGGATATAAGGTATCCGGAGGACTTCATGGGGTTGGTGCTTCTGTGGTTAATGCCCTTTCAGAATGGCTTACGGTAGAGGTTCATGATGGACAAAATATCCATACAATGAGATTTGAAAAAGGAAAGACCAAGAAACCCCTTTCCAATGAGGGAAAAACAAAGAACAAGGGAACAAAGGTTACTTTCATGCCCGACCGTGAAATATTTGAGACAGTAGAATTTGATGAACAGGTACTCATACAACGATTCAGGGAGCTTGCGTTCCTTAATAAGGGAATCAGAATTACCGTAATTGATGAGAGACCTGAGGATGTATTTAAGAAAGTACTTCACTATGAGGGAGGGATTGCGTCCTTTGTTGAATATATAAACCGGAACAGAGAGGCCCTTTACAAAAAGCCTGTTTATATCTCCGGAGAAAAAGATACAACAGAGGTTGAAATAGCCTTTCAATATAATGACTCCTTTGTTGAAAACATCTTCAGTTTTGCAAACAACATAAGCACAACAGAGGGAGGTACTCATCTGGTAGGCTTTAAAACTGCCCTGACAAAAGTTTTTAATGATTATGCAAGGAAGTACAACATACTGAAGGAGAATGACAAAAACCTTCAGGGAGAGGATGTAAGAGAGGGTCTTACTGCCATTATAAGCGTTAGACTCATTGAACCCCAGTTTGAGGGTCAAACCAAAACAAAACTCGGAAATAGTGAGGTGCGTGGAATTGTTGAAACCCTTATAAACGAAAAACTTTCAGACTTCCTGGAGGAGAACCCTTCCGTAGGCAAAACCATACTGGAAAAAAGTATTACGGCTGCGAGGGCAAGAGAAGCAGCAAGAAAAGCAAGGGAATTGACCAGGAGAAAAAGCGCTTTGGAATCTACAACCTTACCGGGGAAGCTGGCTGACTGCTCAGAAAGAGACCCATCACTAACAGAAATATACCTTGTTGAGGGAGATTCGGCCGGAGGATCGGCAAAGCAGGGAAGAGACAGGAAGTTTCAGGCTATACTGCCCTTATGGGGAAAAATGCTTAATGTTGAGAAAACCAGGATAGACAAAATATATAACAATGACAAACTCCTTCCCATAATAACAGCAATAGGCGCTGGTATAGGGGATGACTTTGACCTTGCCAGACTGAGATACCACAAGGTTATTATTATGGCAGACGCTGACGTTGACGGCTCGCATATAAGAACCCTTTTGCTGACATTCTTCTTCAGATATATGAGACCTCTCGTGGAAAGTGGACATGTATACATTGCACAGCCTCCCTTGTACAAGGTATCCAAAGGTAAGGAATCAGCATATGCATATAACGAGAGGGAAATGGAAGAGGTCCTGAACAGGATGGGTAAGGATGTTAATATCCAAAGATACAAAGGTCTCGGAGAGATGAACGCAGAACAGCTCTGGGAAACTACAATGAATCCTGAAAAAAGAACGCTGCTCAAAGTAGACCTTGAAGATGCAGTTGCCGCTGACGAGATATTTACAATTCTTATGGGGGATAAGGTAGAGCCCAGAAGAGAATTTATAGAGACACACGCTAAGACGGTAAGTAATTTAGATATTTAACGTTTATATAAGAAAAAAAGGCTCTTTGAAGAGCCTTTTTTTCTTACCTTCATAGTCTACAGGTTAAGAAGAGAATCGATACGGCTTTGGTCAAATCCAACAACCACATTATCTCCTATTTCGATAACAGGTACTCCTCTTTGACCGGACTTTCTAACCAACTCCATTGCAGCTGTTCTGTCATTAGAAACATCGACTTCTTCAAAAGCAATATTCTTTGATGAAAGATACTTTTTTGCAACCGTGCACCAAGGACAGGTTGGTGTAGAATAAACCTTTACATTCATAATTATTCCTCCTTTTTTTTATTTAGATACTCTACAATACTTTTCCCGGCCGCGGCTCCCTGGCCGACAGCCGTTGCTATCTGTTTGATCCCTCCCGTGCAGTCACCTGCAGCAAACACGCCTTCAATATTTGTTTTCTGGTATTGATCAACGGGAATAGTATCTGCCTCTACTGCAATAGCAAGCTTTCTCGCAAAATCTATGCTGGATGCTGACCCTTCTGCTACAAATATTCCGTCAACCGGGTCATGAGTTTCGTCCCTGAAAACAATTCTTTCAAGGGTATTATTGCCGTCAAGCAGAGAGATAGCCTTATTATTTACGGTGAATTTTTTTACTCCATCCAGGTACCTGTCACTCAGTTCGAGAGGGCGGTTATTGGTATAGATTGTTACGTTGGGGGAGTAATTCAACAAATCAAGCGCTATATGAACGGCATAATCTTTACTGCCTAGAACTCCAAGCCTCAAATCCCTGTAAAAAAACCCATCGCAGGAAACACAGTAGTGGATGCCGTTCCCTTCAAACTGCTCCGCGCCCTTGACAAGAGGCGGCCTGGGTGGATTGCCAGTAGCTATAAGAACTGCTCGGGAGAGGAATGTAGCGCTTGAGGTTTTTACCTCGAAAACACTATCCCTTTGTACAGATAAAACTTCGTCTTCAATAATTTCAACTCCTAATCGTTCAGCCTGTAATTCACCTTGCTCAAGCAGAGACCGGCCATCTATACTTTTAATAAAACCATAATAGTTGTCAATTTTATGTGCATTTATCAGGCGGCTTTTTTTACCGATGACCAGGGTCTTCAATCCAGCCCTGGAGGTATATAATGATGCTGAAATTCCTGCAGGGCCTTTTCCTATGATTGCGACATCATACATGTATATATACCTCCTTTCACGAGGAATATTCTAATAATATTATATACCCCTGGGGGGTATATCGCAACTAATTCATAATATATTTTTAGAAAAAATTTTATTATTATTCAACCAGATTGGGAAACCGCTATTTTTATTAAGGCCCATAGAGAGAAATGAATAAAGGCAGCAGATAACAATATACCTGCTGCCTTCCAAACTGTCTATAGATTATTTTTTGTTGGCCGTATCTACCTTCATGGACCTTAGTACAGCAGTTGCAGCTTCAGCTCTGGAGAGCTCTCTGTCGGGACGGAAATACTTGTTGTTGCCGGTCATAATATCCAATCCGGACACAATCGAGATATATCCGATATCTTTGTTCGATTGATTCACATCCTTATAATTTGAAAGGTAAAATCCATCAAGGTCGGCAATATAAGCTGCGTTTAAAGCTCGCACAAATAGTTTTGCAGCATCCAACCTTGTAATGGTATTTTCCGGACTTTTTTCTTCCGGGAAAATGATTCTTCTTTGAATTGCCAGTTCATAGTACTTGTCATATTCATCCTTTGAGTCTGCCATAATCCTGTAATCCGGGGCAAGAGAATTCATAAGCATAGCGACAAAGTCTTTCTGCTTGATTTTCTGGTCAGGCAGGAAATTGTCACTTTCCTGATCAATGACTCCCAATTCACAAAGCATGGTTATATCACCTTCAGCCCAGTGACCCTTGATGTCGGGAAATTCAACCTTTTCATCAGCAGTTTTTATCGGGTTACCGTTATAGTCCAGAAGTTTGCCGGTTCTTGCATCTATCAGGCCAGGAACGGCATCGGTCATATAAACAAGCTTCGATTCATCTGTTTTCTGGGAAGAGTCGTAGTAACGGCCAGGCTTGATGTACTTCAGTGAGAAATTGTGTTTTTCAAAAAGGACTCTATATGCTTCCTCAAGGCCAATCAGATTTTTTGCTTCAGGAAGAGCAATATCATACCAATTCATATTGTAGCTAGTGATTTTACCCGTATATGCGTTAACCGCAACATTTAAAGAATTAAACGGGCAGATAATTTCTCCAGCTTTTCTTAAGTATCTGAAACTGTATACTGAGGGTTTTTCAACTATTCTACCAAGTTGATGTTCAGAATCACGGTATTCTGACAATGCAAATTTCTCGGGCTGAATTTCCTTTAAGAAGGTTTCGGCCGTAAGCTTTGCTGATTCCTTAGTAACGGTTGGCTCGGTGTCTTTCGGAGGCTCAAAGTCCTTTCCTCCTTGATGGAAACCAATGATTTCTCCGGTAACTGCGTCTACAGAACCACCCATATATGCATATTCATTTTTATCTTCATCGGTGTAATTCCAGTAGAATATCCATACAGGGTTTGAACCAGCTGGATAGCTCTTGCTAAGACTAGCTGAAGACAGCTTAAATTTCTGGTCTATTTCAAGGTG